>JAIEPP010000060.1 GCA_019748335.1 Xanthobacteraceae bacterium | reverse complement strand
GGGTATCGATGGTGCCGAACAGATGGCCCCAGACCTCCTTGGAAGCCTGCATCTTGCGCGCGATCTTGTCGGTCCAGTTGTGCGGCACGTGACAGTCCGGGCAGCTCGCGCGCACGCCGGAACGGTTGGAGAAATGGATCGTCGTTTTCAGTTCCGCGAATACGTTGTCGCGCATCTCGTGGCAGCCGGTGCAGAATTTTTCGGTGTTGGTCAGTTCCAGCGCGGTGTTGAAGCCGCCCCAGAAAATCACGCCGGCGACGAAGCCGGCGAATACCAGCACGCCGAGCCCGAACACCGAACTCGGCCGCCGCAGCACGTCCAACAATTCGACGACAAAGGACCACAGCCGCGCCAGCCACGACCTGCGCGGCGCTGCGGGATCGACCGCGCTCATCGGCGTCCCCCGGGCGCGGCGCGGCTCAGCATGGCGTCGATGTCGATGAAGTCGTTATCGATCGGCGGCTTGACCACGTTTTGCGGCACATGGCATTCGGTGCAGAAGAACCGTCGCGGCGACACCGAGGCCAGGAACTGACCGTCGCGGTCCATGAAATGGGTGATGCTGACCATCGGCGCCTGCGATTCCCCGGTACGGGCGCGGGCGTGGCAGGACAGGCATTTGTTGCCGTTGATGTCGATCTGGTAGCCTTCGGTGGTGTGCGGGATCACCGGCGGCTGCTCCGGATAGTTGCGCACCTCCCTCTCGGTGGTGTTGCGCAGCGGCGTCATCGGCGCCGCCGGCCCTTCCTCGTTGAGCGGTGTCGCGCCACGCAAACCGGAACTCACGGTTTGGGCGACCAGCGAGGTCGAAGCGGTAGCGCTGATGACGGCCAGCGCCAGAAGCCAGTGTCTTCCGATCATGAACTTTGCACCCGCTCGATGCGCACCGCGCATTTCTTGTAATCGGTCTGCAGCGAAATCGGGTCGGTGGCGTCCAGCGTCACCTTGTTGATCAGCTGCGCTTCGTCGAACCACGGCACGAACACCAGTCCGCGCGGGGTCTTGTTGCGGCCGCGGGTCTCGACCCGGGTGCGAATGAAGCCGCGGCGCGACTGCACCTTCACTTCGTCGCCGCGCCTGAGCTTGAGTTCGGCGGCGTCGTCCGGATGCATGAAGCACACGGCTTCCGGGAAGGCCTTGTAGAGTTCGGGCACCCGGCGCGTCATGGTGCCGGAATGCCAGTGCTCCAGCACGCGGCCGGTCGAAAGCCAGAACGGATATTCGGCATCGGGCGATTCGGCCGGCGGTTCGTAGGGCAGGGCGAAGATGCGCGCCCTGCCGTCGGGGAAGCCGTAGAACTCCATTCCCTTGCCGGTTCTCACATAGGGATCGCTGCCCTCGCGGAACCGCCATCGGGTTTCCTGGCCGTTGACCACGGGCCAGCGCAAGCCGCGCACCTGATGATAGGTGTCGAAAGGTGCGAGGTCGTGGCCATGGCCGCGGCCGAACGAGGCATATTCCTCGAACAGGCCCTTGTGGACGTAGAAACCGAACGCCTTCGACTCCGCGTTGAGATAGCCGGCTTCGATGTCGGACACCGGAAACTTGTCGACCTGGCCGTTGGCGTAGAGCACATCGAACATGGTCTTGCCGCGGTATTCCGGCTTTTTCGCCAGCAACTCCTCGGTCCAGACTTCCTCCATCTTGAAGCGTTTTGAGAATTCCATCAGCTGCCAGAGATCGGACCGCGCCTCGCCGGGCGCGGTGACCATCTGGTGCCAGAACTGGGTCCGCCGCTCGGCGTTGCCGTAGGCGCCTTCCTTCTCGACCCACATCGCGGTCGGCAGGATCAGGTCGGCTGCCAATGCGGTGACCGACGGATAGGCGTCGCTGACGACGATGAAGTTTTCCGGATTGCGGAAGCCGGGATAGGTCTCTTCGTTGGCGTTGGGACCGGCCTGCAGATTGTTGTTGACCTGGACCCAGTAGGCGTTGAGCAGACCGTCCTTGAGCATCCGGCTCTGCAGCACCGCGTGATAGCCCGGCTTGTCGGGAATCGTGCCCTCGGGCAGTTTCCAGATCTGTTCGGCCTTGTCGCGATGCGCCTTGTTGGTCACGACCATGTCGGCGGGCAGGCGGTGCGAGAAGGTGCCGACCTCGCGCGCGGTCCCGCAGGCCGAGGGCTGGCCGGTCAGCGAGAACGGGCTGTTGCCGGGTTCGGAGATCTTTCCGGTCAGCAGATGGATGTTGTAGATGAGGTTGTTGCACCAGACGCCGCGGGTGTGCTGGTTGAAGCCCATGGTCCAGAAGCTGACGACCTTGGTCTTCGGGTCGGCGTAGAGTTCGGCCATCGCCTCGATGCGGTTGAGCGGCACGCCCGACATCTCCGCGGCCTTCTCCAGCGTGTAGTCGGAGACGAACTTCGCATATTCCTCGAAGCTCATATCGGTGGCGTCGTTGGCCTTGGCGGCGCCGGTGGCCTTCTTCTGCAGCGGATGTTCGGGACGCAATCCGTAGCCGATGTCGGTCTGGCCGCGCTTGAACAGCGTGTGATTGGCGACGAAGTCCTTGTTGACGCGACCGGTCTTGATGATGTGGTTGGCAATCGCGTTGAGCAAATAGAGGTCGGTCTGCGGCTTGAACACCATGCCGATATCGGCCATGTCGAACGAACGGTGTTCGAAGGTCGACAGTACGGCGACGCGCACATGCGGGTTGCTGAGCCTGCGGTCGGCGACGCGGGTCCACAGGATCGGATGCATCTCCGCCATATTGGAGCCCCAAAGCACGAAGGCATCGGCGGCCTCGATATCGTCATAACAGCCCATCGGCTCGTCGATGCCGAAGGTGCGCATCATGCCGGCGACGGCGGACGCCATGCAGTGGCGGGCGTTGGGGTCGATGTTGTTGCTGCGGAAGCCGGCCTTGAACAGTTTTAGCGCGGCGTAACCTTCCCAGATCGTCCACTGGCCGGAACCGAACATGCCGACCCCGCTCGGCCCACGCTTCTTCAGGGCCGCCTTGTACTTCTCGGCCATGATGTCGAAGGCTTCGTCCCACGATACCGGCGTGAACTCGCCGTTCTTGTCGTATTTGCCGTTGGTCTTGCGCAGCATCGGCTTGGTGAGGCGGTCGTGGCCGTACATGATCTTGGAAAGGAAATAGCCCTTGACGCAGTTCAGGCCACGATTGACCTCGGACTTGATGTCGCCGTGGGTTGCGACCACGCGGTTGTCCTTTGTGGCGACCATGACGCTGCAGCCGGTGCCGCAAAACCGGCATGCCGCCTTGTCCCATTTCAATTCGCTGACGTCGCGCTCGGTGACGAGATTGGCCGCTAGCGCCGGCGTTGCCATGCCGCCGGCCAGAGCCGCCATGCCGGCGGCCTCCAGCTTCAGGAGCTCGCGGCGGTCGAGCTTGGGTCCGGTCATGACTGTTCTCCAGCAGAAGCGGCGTCGATGGCGTGAAAGACCAGCGCGGCCGAATACACGTTGGGCAGCAGCGCGATGGTGTTGAGGATCGTTCCCAGTCTTCCGGCGTCCGGCACGTCGACCACGACGACGAGCTTGCCCTTGGGATCGCGACCGTAAATCTCGCATCCGGCCAGAGCCAGAATGTCCGCTTCCACGGCGGCGAGGCATTCCGGCCGTGCCTGCACCAGAATGCTGGCGATCTCGCCACCGGGCGGTGCCACCACGCGATCTGGATTGAGCAGGCGCCCTGTGATGAGCGAGCGGCGATCGATGGCGGTCTGAGCTGTGGCCACGATGGGTATTCTCCAAAAAAAGCTGCGCTTATCGCGTCGGCGGACCTGGAGGGCCGGCCAGCATCTGGTAGACCCAGACGGAGAGGCCGTAGCTACCGACAGTGGCGACCGCAAAGGCCGGCAACAGCACCGCGGTCAGAAATAGAAACGCGAAGATTTCCATGCGTTTGCGGCGCGGCCTTCCGCTCTTGTCGTCGCCTGCGGCGGACATGGCAAAACCTGTTCGATCTGATGATGAATGATTTAGCGGCATCGGGGCCGCTGCCCGCATCTATGCTTAGTTGCCAAGTCTATCGTTACCTTGATCCAAATCAAAGCGGTCTCCCGGTGGAGGTCAAAGCGCCACCCGGTGCCAAATGTCGCAGTTCGCTCGGCGACGATCCAGCAAGGCGTTTCGTCAGGCGGAATTCCATGAGGCTGGACAGGGCGTTACCCGAGAATACACTGTCTCAAAACAACGCTCGGTTTCGGGAGAGGCGTCATGAAGTTCGGTATCTTCTATGAGCTGCAACTGCCGCGCCCCTGGGAAGAGGGCGACGAGCTGCGGCTCTACCAGAACGCGCTGACGCAGCTCGAGACCGCCGACCGGTGCGGCTATGACCACGCCTGGGTGGTGGAACACCATTTCCTCGAGGAATATTCGCATTCGCCGTCGCCGGAATCCTTTCTCGCCGCCGCCAGCCAGCGCACCAAGAAGATCCGGCTCGGCCACGGCATCTTCCAGCTCACCACCAACCACCCGGCGCGCGTCGCCGAGCGGGTCGCGGTGCTGGATCTGCTCAGCAACGGCCGTTGCGAGTTCGGCATGGGCGAGAGCGCGTCGATCACCGAGCTGACGCCGTTCGGCCGCGACATGGAGAGCAAGCGCGAGGTGTTCGAAGAGGCCGTGCAGGCGATCTTCCCGATGTTCACCAAGGTGGGCACCGAACATCATGGCAAGTATTTCGACATTCCCCTGCGCAACGTGGTGCCGAAGCCGGTGCAGAAGCCGCATCCGCCGCTTTGGATGGCCTGCTCGCAATTGCAGACCATCGAACGCGCCGGTGAAAACGGTTTTGGCGCGCTCGGCTTCCAGTTCGTCAGCGCCGATGCCGCCCATGCCTGGGTGCACGCCTATTACAACGCCATCACCAAGCGGCTGAAGAAGCTCGCCGACTACCAGATCAATCCGAACATGGCGCTGGTCTCGTTCTTCATGTGCGCCAAGACCGACGAGGAGGAGCGGGCGCGCGCCGACGGCGCCACATTTTTTCAGTTCGCGCTGCGCTTCTACGGCGCGTCGCAGAACCGCCAGCGTCCGGATCCCGGCACGGTCAACATGTGGGACGAGTACAACAAGTGGAAGCGCGACAATCCGGAAGCCCAGGAGGCAGCCTTGCGCGGCGGCCTGATCGGATCGCCGGAAACCATCCGCAAGAAGCTGCGGCGTTTCCGCGCTTCGCATATCGACCAGGTGATCCTGCTCAACCAGGCCGGCAAGAACACCCACGAGCACATCTGCGAATCGCTCGAGCTGTTTTCGAAGGAAGTGATGCCTGAGTTCCAGAACGACCCTGAACATGACGCCTGGAAGACCGGCGTGATGAGCGGCGCGATCCAGCTCGAAGAGATCGACACCGATGCCTTCAAGGATCGCTACGGCAAGCTGGCGGTGAGCGTGCCCCCCGCCGCGAAGGTCGCGGCGGGATAGCGGTTGTCGTCGATGGACAGTCGACGCGGCGCGGTTGCAGAAATCGCGCCGCGTTTGTCTTGCGGCATCGTCAGTTCAGGTTTGCGGCCGCGGCAAAACTGCGATCGACGGCTTGGCCGACGTCGAGCTTCTTCGACAGGATGCCATAGCGCGTGGCGCGGTCCGATGCTTCCTGAACTTCCTTGACAATGCCTTCGTCGATCGCGATCGGGCTGGTGCGCTGCGCGGTATAGGCGCTCAACAGCACATCCTCGGGCAGTTTCGTCAGTTCGGCGGTGCTCCTGGCATATTCCGGGAGATGATCGAGCGACCACAGCCGCGCTCTGTTCAGCCGCTGCACGAGGTCCTGCACGGCGGCGCGCTTGGTGGCGATCGCACCGTCCGAGGCGACGATGAAGGTGATGGTCGGCGTCAGACCTTCGCCAGTGGCGACGATCCGCGCGTTGTCCTTTAGCGTTGCGTAGGAGACATAGGGCTCCCAGACCGCCCAGCCGTCGATCGAGCCCGCGACCAGGGCAATCTTGGCGTCGACCGGGCCAAGCGGCGCGAAGGTGGCATCGTCGATCTTGTTTCCGGTCTTCTCAAACGTCGCGTCGATCAGGAACTGGCCCCATCCGCCGCGTGTTCCGGCCAGCCGCTTGCCCTTGAGGTCGGCGGCGCTTTTGATGGGCGAGTCTTGACGCACAAGAATCGCCTGCGTTCGCGCGTCAGAGCGGGTGCCTCCGATCGCCTTGATCGGGGCGCCTGCGGCGTACACGGTCAGGAAAGCAAGATCACCGGTGTAACCGACATCCAGCGCCCCGGCGTTGAGCGCTTCGAGAATGGGCGCAGCCGCCGGAAATTCCGACCACTCGATCTTGTAGGGAAGGTCCCTTGCCAGGCCCGCGATTTCGAGCAGGGAGCGATTGCCGCCTTTCTGGTCGCCGACGCGCAGCGTGATGGTGTCCGCGGCCAGCGCCGACGCGGTGATCGATAATCCCACAGCGACGCCGAATAGCGCCGCGCCGAGGTTGCGGAGGCGTGCGCGGTCTTGCGATTCTGATTGGACTGGTTTCATGCCTGTATCTTTCCGGTGTGATCCGCTGCGTTGCGCCTGGCAACCAGCGATCGGAAAAGCCTACGAGCGCCGGCATGGCCGTCAATGAAATGTCCGACTGAATATTTCAATATGCCGGAAACGATCGTGTCGTTTCCACTAACGGCGGTGAAAGGTTCTTGAAGCCGTAGCGCGATCGTATTGGCTGTCGGGTGCCCGGAAGAATAATCGTCTCGTGCGCGGCCTTCCGGCGAAACCGCAACAGCATTGCAGAAGGAGGTCATCGATCGGATCGATCGCCGCGAATTCACCGCCGCTTTCGTGCCTAATTCATGATTAAGAGGTCGAGGCTGTATTGCGCCAAAATGAATTCGCCGCGATTGATCCCGTTTCGGCAATAAACCCATTGCCGATATCGGGCTTCGCAGCGCTGCCGTTGTTATTTCTTCTGCGTACTCGACACCCCTGCCGTGCCGCACCATCATCCTGTCGTCGCATGATCGCATCACGTCGCGAGCATGATCAGGAGAATGTGATGAAGCGTCGTGAATTTCTTAAACTATCGCTCGGAACGGCCGCCGTTGCCGCGCTGTCGTCGCCTGCGCGGGCGCAGTCGGTCAAGGAAATCCGGATCGGTTACCAGAAGACAGGCGTGCTGGTAATCGCGCGACAGCAGGCAATCCTGGAAAAGCATTTCGCGGCACAGCAGATCGCGATCAAGTGGGTGGAATTCACCTCCGGTCCGCCGTTGCTCGAAGCCATGAGCACCGGGAGCGTCGATTTCGGTTCGGTCGGCGATACGCCGCCGATTTTTGCCCAGGCTGCGAAAGCCAATATCGTCTATGTGGCGGGATCGCCGATTACCAACGGGCAGGGCATTCTCGTCCCCGCCAATTCGACGATCCACACCATTGCCGACTTGAAAGGCAGGCGGGTCGGAGTTGCCAAGGGAACCAGCGCGCACAACGTCCTGATCGCGACGCTCGAAAAGGCCGGGCTGACCTACGAAGACATCACGCCGGTCTATCTGTCGCCGCCCGATGCCGGTCCTGCTTTCGCCAACGGCGGCATCGAGGCCTGGGCGATCTGGGATCCTTATTTTGCGATCGGCGAAAAGCGCCAGAATGGCCGCATCCTCGTCAACGCCTACGAGGTCGCCAAGACCAACTCGTTCTATCTCGCCAACCGCGATTTTGCCAACAACAACGTCCAGCACACCCGCGACGTCATCGGCGGGCTGACGGAAGCGGCGCGCTGGGCGGAAGCGCATCGCGCCGATGTCGCCGCGGCACTCGCTACGGTGACCGGAGTACCTCTCGAAGTCCAGATCGTCGCGGCCAACCGGGCATCGTTCACGATCGGCCCGGTCACCGATGAGATCGTCGTCACCCAGCAGGCGGTTGCGGATCGTTTCCATCGGCTGGGACTGATTCCGAGGCAGATTGCCGTTCGCGACATCGTCTGGCGTCCGACCCAGACCTGACCGTTCACATCCATATTTCCGTTCGAGGAGAATGAAACATGCGTTGGTTTCAACGAGTGGTGGCCGCTGCGATCCTGTCGATGAGCACGGTCGTCGCCGGCGTCGGCGCCAGCTACGGCCAGGACAAGGTGGTCCGCGTCGGCTTCCAGAAATACGGCAAGCTCGTCCTGCTGAAGGGCAAGGGTTCGCTCGAGGAAAAACTGAAGCCGCTCGGCTACAAGGTGGTGTGGACCGAATTTCCGTCCGGGCCGCCGCTGCTCGAAGCGCTCAATGTCGGCGCCATCGATTTCGGCAACACCGGCGAGGCGCCGCCGATCTTCGCGCAGGCCGCAGGCGCGCCGATTCAATATGTCGCCTATGAGCCGCCGGCGCCGAAGGGCGAGGCGATCCTGGTGCCGAAGGACAGCAAGCTGAACTCGGTTGCGGATTTGAAGGGCAGGAAGGTCGCGCTCAACAAAGGCTCGAACGTTCACTATCTGCTGGTGAAGGCGCTTGAAAAAGCGGGCGTCAAATACTCCGAGATCGAACCGGTGTTCCTGGCGCCGGCGGATGCCCGCGCGGCATTCGAGCGCGGCGCGGTCGATGCCTGGGTGATCTGGGATCCGTTCCAGGCCGCGGCGGAGGCGGCCACCGGCGCCCGGACGCTGGCCGACGGCACCGGGATCGTCGCCAACTATCAGTTCTATTTCTCGTCGAAGAAGTTTCTCGAAAGCGACTCGAAGATCGTTGACGCCGTATTGGCCGAGCTGAGCGCGGTCGACGATTGGGCCAAGAGCGACATTCACGCGGTGGCCGAACAGATCGCTCCGGCCGTGGGTCTGCCGGTTGCGGTGGTCGAAGTCGCGCTGAAGCGGCAGGCCTACGGGATCAAACCTCTCACCGACAGCGTCATCGCCGATCAGCAGCAGGTGGCGGACACGTTCTTCACGCTTGGTCTGCTGCCGAAAGCCATCAAGATTTCTGACGTCGCACGGAGGCCGGGAACATGAGCCAACAATCCAACGCCAATATCCTCTGGTTCCTGCCGACCCATGGCGACGGGCGCTATCTCGGCACCACGACCGGCGGGCGCGAGGTGAACTTCAACTATCTGCGCCAGATTGCGCAGGCCGCGGACCAGCTCGGCTATTTCGGCGTGCTGCTGCCGACCGGGCGAAGCTGCGAGGACTCCTGGGTGGTCGCCTCAGCGGTCGCGCCCTGGACCGAGCGTTTGCGCTATCTGGTCGCGGTGCGTCCGGGCCTGCAATCGCCCAGCGTCGCCGCCCGCATGACCGCGACGCTGGACCGGGTTTCGAACGGACGGCTGCTGGTCAACGTCGTGACCGGCGGCGATCCCGTCGAGAACAAGGGCGACGGCGTCTTCCTCGATCACGACGCGCGCTACGCGGTGACGCGTGAGTTCCTCAACGTCTACAGCGACCTGCTCGCAGGCAAGACCGTCAACGTCCAAGGCAGGCACATCCATATCGAGGACGGCCGCCTGCTGTTTCCGCCGGTGCAGTCGCCGCGTCCGCCGCTCTATTTCGGCGGATCGTCGGATGCCGGCATCGACGTCGCCGTCGATACCGTCGACAAATATCTGACCTGGGGCGAGCCGCCGGCTCAGGTCGCCGAGAAGATCAATCGCGTAAAGGCCGTGGCTGAAAAGCGCGGGCGAAAACTCTCGTTTGGCATCCGGCTGCACGTGATCGTTCGCGAGACCAATGCCGAAGCCTGGAAGGCCGCGGACGAGCTCATTCAGTACGTCACCGACGAAACCGTAGCCTCGGCGCAGAAGATCTTTGCGCGGATGGACTCGGTCGGCCAGCAGCGGATGCGGCAACTGCATGGCGGCCGCCGCGAAAAGCTCGAGATCAGTCCCAATCTGTGGGCCGGCGTCGGCCTGGTGCGCGGCGGCGCTGGTACGGCGCTGGTCGGCGATCCCGCCACGGTGGCGGCGCGGATCAAGGAGTATCAGGACGTCGGCATCGATACCTTCATCATGTCGGGCTATCCGCATCTCGAGGAAGCCTATCGGTTCGCCGAACTGGTGTTCCCGCTGCTGTCGCTGTCGCAGCCGAACAATGTGACGCCGATCCGCGTCAACACCGGCCCGTTCGGCGAGACCATCGGCAACGAATACCGTCCACTGGTGAAAGCATCGCAGTCATGAGCCTGATCGATAGTCTTCCGCGTGTTCGTGCGCCAAAATTGCCGCGCGCCGACGGCCTGATCCCCTGGATCGTGCCGCTGGCGATCGTCCTGATCTGGCAACTCGCCTGCGTCACCGGTTTCGTGCCGGGGCGGGTGCTGCCGGCACCGAGCGACGTTGCGCTGGCGGGATGGAAACTGCTGCTGTCCGGCGAACTCGCGCGCAACATCTGGGTCAGCTTCTGGCGCGCCAGCATCGGCTTCCTGATCGGCGGCGGCATCGGCTTCGCGTTTGGCCTGGCGAACGGGTTGTCGCAGCTTTCGAGCAAACTGACCGACACGACGCTGCAGATGGTGCGCAACATTCCGCATCTGGCGCTGATACCGCTGGTGATCCTGTGGTTCGGCATCGATGAATCCGCAAAGCTGTTCCTGGTCGCGCTCGGCGTGTTCTTTCCGATCTATCTGAATACGTTGCACGGTATCCGCACCGTCGATCCGCAACTGATCGAAATGGGCCGTATCTACGGCATGACCGACGGCGAGCTGTTCCGGCGGGTGATCTTTCCGGGCGCGCTGCCCTCGATCTTCGTCGGCTTGCGTTTCGCGCTCGGCATCATGTGGCTGACGTTGATTGTCGCAGAGACCATCGCGGCGTCGTCCGGTCTCGGCTACATGGCGATGCAGGCGCGGGAGTTCATGCTGATCGACATCGTGGTGCTCTCGATCCTGATCTACGCCCTGCTCGGAAAGCTGGCCGACAGCGCCTCGCGCGCGCTTGAGCGGCTGACGCTGTCCTGGCATCCGGCCTTCCAGAAACATTGAGGACATCATGCAGCAAGCTGTTCGTTTCATCTCCCCGGAGGCTGAACTGGTTGAGCCGGCGAATTTCGTCGAACAGGCGCGGGTCGTCCAGCGCGGTTCGGAAACGCCGCGCGGTCTCTCCCTGACCATCCGCGGTCTTCGCAAATCGTTCGGCGACAACGAGGTATTGCGCGGCATCGACCTGCACATTCCGGCGGGTCAGTTCGTTGCGGTCGTTGGCCGCAGCGGCTGCGGCAAGAGTACGCTGCTGCGGCTGGTCGCCGGTCTCGAAACCGTCACCGCGGGTACCATCGCCTTTGGCGAGCAGGCCCGCCCCGAAGATATTCGCGTGATGTTCCAGGAGCCGCGGCTGTTGCCGTGGGCACGGGTACTCTCGAACGTCGAGGTCGGCCTCGGCAAGGAGCGAAATCTGCCGGATGCGCAGGCGCGCGCCGAAAGTGCGCTGGTCGAGGTCGGTCTCGACGACAAGCGAGCGCAATGGCCGGCGGTACTGTCCGGCGGACAGAAGCAGCGGGTGGCGCTGGCGCGGGCGCTGGTCAGCCGGCCGCGCGTGCTGGCGTTCGACGAGCCGCTTGGTGCGCTCGATGCGCTGACGCGCATTTCGATGCAGCGGCTGCTCGAACGGGTCTGGCACGATCAGGCTTTCACCGCGATCCTGGTGACGCATGACGTGGCGGAGGCCGTCGCATTGGCCGACCGCGTGCTTGTGATCGAGGACGGCCGCATCGCGCACGATATCGATGTCGATATCCCGCGTCCCCGGCGGCGCGGTTCGGCCGAATTGGCCGCGCTGGAAGGTTCGATTCTGAAGAATCTCCTGCAAGGCACCGAAGATACATCCGACCTTTAGGGCTGCGACCTTTTGAGGCTACGATCTGGAGGCTGCCATGAATTCCGTTGTCCGCGACATCTCGATCGAGCGTCAGGTTTCCGCAGGCGCGTTCCGTGGCGCCATGCGCCAGTTGACGGGCGGCGTCAGCGTCATCACCGCCGGGCGCGGCAGGGACATTTCGGGGATGACGGTGACGTCGGTGTCGTCGCTGTCGGTTGAGCCGGCAACGCTGATCGTCAGCATCAACCGCGAAGCCTCGTCCTGGCCGCTGGTGAAGCGCTATGGTTTCTTCGGCGTCAATATCCTGACGTCGGACCAGATCGACATCGCCGAACGCTTCACTGGCAAGGGAGGCTTGAAGGGCGCTGAGCGTTTCGCCGGCGCCGAGTGGATCACGCGCGCCTCCGGCGCGCCGTTGCTCGCGGGTGCGCTGGCGGCGATCGATTGCGAAGTGGAAGATATCGTCGAGCGCCATTCTCATGCGATCGTCATCGGCCGCGTGCTGGATTTGCAGCTCTCGACCCGCACCGCGGCGCTGGCCTATTGGCAGGGCCAGTATGTCGCAATCGACCGCGATGAGGATGCCGTGAGGTTGGCCGAGGTCAGCGTTCCCGGCCCGCGCGCGGTGCCCAGCCCGCGCGCGGCGCGTTGAACGGCAGAGCCGCAGCCAAAAATGGCAGCTATGGCGCCAGGCGCGGGGGAGCGTTAGAAGGCTCGTGGCAGATCCTGCCGGAACCTTTGCGCGGAACGACGACCGGATGAAGCGGATTGCGACCTGGGCTCTTTACGGCGTCGGCGCGCTCGCGATCGCCTATCTCGCGCTCTATGCCTATGCGGCCTTCACCGGACGCGACCTGCAGCCCGGCGATCCCATTCACATTTTTCGCAAGCCGGATGCGCCGAGTTATTCGGTTCTTTCAACGTCATTGCGAGCGTAGCGACGCAATCCATCTATCCGCGAAGGAAAGTGCGGAT
>JAIEPP010000210.1 GCA_019748335.1 Xanthobacteraceae bacterium | reverse complement strand
CCGTCACCTTGATCGTTTTGCCGGAAGCCTTGCGTCGCACCAGCGCCTTCAGGGCATTTTCGTACTCGTCCTTGAATTTGGAAGGATCGAAATGCGCGGCCTTGGTGTCGAGGATGTGGCTGGCGAGTTCGACCATGTCCTTTGAAATCTTCGGACTTTTGATGTCGTCGAAATAATCGCCCTCGTCGCGCAGCTCATAGGGGAAGCGCAGCGTGGTACCAAGCAGGCCCTTGCCGAGCGGTTCGATCGCGATGACGTGCTCGCGGCTGGTCAAAACGACGCGCGCCAGCGCGACGCGGTCCTTGTCCTTCATGGCATCGCGGATCACCGCGAAGGCGTCGATTCCGGCCTTGCCGTCGGGGACGATGTAATAGGGATGGTCGAGATAGCGCTTGTCGATCTCGTCGCTGGGCACAAAACTGTCGATGTCGATGGTGTGGTTGCTCTCGATCTGGACCGCCTCCAGCTCTTCCTTTTCGATCTCGACATATTCGCCCTTCTTCAGCTCATAGCCGCGGCCCTTCTGGTCGCTTTCGACGATATCGCCGGTCTCGGCGTCGACCATCTGCTGCTTCAGCCGGTTGCCGGTCTCCTTGTTGATCATGTGAAAGCGGGTCTTCTCGACCGAGGTCGAGGCCGGATACAACGCCACCGGGCAGGACACCAGGGACAGCTTGAGCGAGCCTTTCCAGTAGGCACGGGGGGCGGCCATTACGTTCTCCTGCAAGGTTGGGTTTTGGAACTTCAACGGCTATGGTTGGTTTTCGTTCCGGGCCGCGAGCGCGGCCCCGATTTTTGAGGGTTGCTCGTGCCGCCGAAAAGCCATTTGAAAAGCCTTGCCACCTACCGGAAGAAGCGCGATTTCGAAAAGACCGCGGAGCCCGCCGGCGACGTCAAGGTGGCGCCGTCGAAAGCGCGGCGGTTCGTGATCCAGAAGCACGACGCGACGCGGCTGCATTACGATCTCAGGCTCGAATTCGACGGCGTCTTCAAATCCTGGGCGGTGACACGCGGTCCCTCACTCGATCCGCATGACAAGCGGCTCGCGGTCGAGGTCGAGGATCACCCGCTCGACTACGGCGATTTCGAAGGCACCATTCCCGAGAGCGAGTATGGCGGCGGAACGGTGCAGCTCTGGGACCGTGGCACCTGGGATTCTCCGGATCCCGATCGCGGCTTCAGGAAAGGCGATCTCAAGTTCAACCTGCACGGCGACAAGCTTCAGGGCAGCTGGGTATTGGTGCGGATGAAGGGCGACCGCTACGGCGGCAAGCGCACCAACTGGTTGCTGATCAAGCACCGCGACGAATTTGCCAAAGACGGCGACGGGGAATCGATCCTCGAACAGGACCGCTCGGTCGCCTCGGGGCGGTCGATGGCGCAGATTGCCGAAGGCAAGGGAAGGGCGCCTAAACCGTTCATGCTGGCCAGAAATGGCAAGACGGGCGGCAAGGGTAAGGCTGACGCGGTCTGGCATTCGAACCGCGGCGCCGCCGCCGAGGCGCGGGCCAAGGGCAAGACGCCGAGCGCACAGCCAGTGCCTGCGACCGCCGCGAAGGTCGCCAAGGTCCGAAAGGGCGCAACGAAGAGGGTCGCCGCCATTCCGGATTTCGTCCCGCCGCAACTCTGCACCTCCGTCGAGCGCCCGCCCAATTCGGACGGCTGGGGCCACGAGATCAAGTTCGACGGCTACCGCGTGCAGTTGCGGGTTTGGGATGGCGAAGTCGCGCTGAATACCCGCAAGGGCCTGAACTGGGTCGACAAGTTCAGCGCCATCGCCAGGGAAGCGGAGTCGCTTCCCGACGTACTGATCGACGGCGAGATTGCCGCGCTGGACGACAACGGGGTGCCGCATTTTTCGACGCTGCAGGCCGCGCTGTCGGAAGGCAAGACCAGCGAACTCGTCTACTTTGCGTTCGATCTGCTTTTTCACGGCCGCGAAGACCTGCGCGACTTGCCGCTGCAGGAGCGCAAGGAACGCCTCAAGCGCTTGCTTGAGAAGCATAACGGCAGCAAGCTGATCCGTTACGTCGATCATTTCGAAGTGCACGGCGACGAGATGATGCGATCGGCCCGTTCCATGTCGCTGGAAGGCATCATCTCCAAGAAGCTCGGTGCGCCCTATCGTTCCGGCCGGTCCGAAAGCTGGACCAAGACCAAGATCCGTGACGGGCAGGAGGTGGTGCTGGGCGGTTGGAAGACCACCAACGGCAAATTTCGTTCGCTGATGGCCGGCGTCTATCGCGGCAAGCAGTTGGAATATGTCGGTATTGTCGGCACTGGATTTGGCGCGGACACGGTGCGGCGGATCATGCCGGCGTTGAAGAAAGCGGCGGCGGACAAGAGCCCATTTGCCGGCAAGGACGCACCGGCGAAAACCCGCGACGTGCATTGGCTAAAGCCCGAACTGGTCGCAGAGATCGAATTCGCCGGCTGGACCGACGACGGCAATATCCGGCAGGCCGCGTTCAAGGGGTTGCGCCAGGACAAGCCGGCCGACGAGGTGGTTGCGGAGAAGCCGTCGATGAGAAAAGCAAAGCCTTCGATCGTTGTCGTCAAATCGTCTGCGAAAAAGCCCGCCGAAGTGATGGGCGTCGCTATCTCAAAGCCCGACAAGGCGCTGTGGCCCGACGGCGGCGACGGCAAGCCGGTGACAAAAATCGATCTCGCCCGCTATTTCGAAGCGGTCGGCGAATGGATGATCGGTCACATCAAGGGCCGGCCGTGTTCCGTGCTGCGCGCGCCCGACGGGATCAAGGGCGAGACTTTCTTTCAGCGTCACGCCATGCCGGGCGGTTCGAAGCTGCTGGAGCTGGTCAAGGTCGCCGGCGACCGAAAACCCTATCTGCAGATCGACCGCGTCGAGGGGTTGGCGGCGGTGGCGCAGAGCGGTGGACTGGAGCTGCATCCCTGGAATTGCGCGCCTGACGCCCCCGACGTGCCGGGCCGGCTGGTGTTCGATCTCGATCCCGCGCCGGACGTCGAATTCGCCGACGTTATCGAAGCTGCGAAGGAAATGCGGCAGCGGCTGACGGCGGTGGGTCTGGAATGTTTCTGCAAGACCACCGGCGGCAAGGGCCTGCATGTGGTGACGCCGCTGCTGTACGGCGCGAAAGACAAGGTGGATTGGAAGGAAGCCAAGGCATTCGCGGAAGGCATGTGCCAGTGGATGGCCAACGATGACCCGCAGCGCTACCTGCTCAACATGTCCAAGAAGCTGCGCAACGGGAAGATTTTTCTCGATTACCTCCGCAACGACCGGATGTCGACTGCGGTCGCCGTATTGTCGCCACGTGCCCGCGACGGCGCCACCGTTTCGATGCCGCTGACCTGGACGCAGGTGCGTGGCGACCTCGATCCGAAGAAGTTCACCGTCCGCACGGTGCCGTCGCTGCTGGCAAAGACGAAGGCGTGGCAGGGTTATGATGACGCCGCAGCATCGATCAAGGCGGCGATGAAGAAGTTGGCTTCAAAATAGGACCGCAACCGCAGCCGTCATGCCCGGCCATAGTAGTCTGCCTTGCGCAGACTACGTAAACTTGTCTGCGCAGCCGGGCACCCACGTCTTTTCATGCGCCGCCGCGATAAAGACGTGGATGGCCGGGACAAGCCCGGCCATGACGAGCGATAAACGTTTAGCGAAATCAAAGTTTCCCGAGCAACAGCAGGATCAGCAGGATCACGACGATAAGGCCGAGGCCGCCACCGCCATAATAGCCGGTGCCGTAGAACGGGCCGCCGCCGATGCCGCTGAAACCGCCGAGCAGGGCGATCACGAGAATGATCAGGATGATTGTTCCAATTGACATGTACTTCTCCTCAGCCCGGCAGGGAGGCGTCAAGTTGTCGCTGCCTTCAGCGGAAAGAACCTGCGGGAACCCTGAAAGTTCCATCTTTTGCGCCGCGATATTGCGCGAGCCTCTTCCTTTCAAGAGTTGTGGAATTACATGAGGTTGATATCAAAAGAGGATGGCAACGATGGCCGCACCGCTCGTGGTTTCTATTCCGCACAGCCTGGGACGCGAGGAGGCGATGCGCCGCTTGAAGACGGGGCTGTCGCGCGCTGCGACCAGTGTGCCGATGCTCAGCGTCGACGAAGAACGCTGGGAGGACAACCGCATGATCTTTCGCGTGCGCGCGATGGGGCAGGCGGCGGCGGGCCATGTCGATGTCGCCGAGGATTATGTGCGAGTCGAAGTCGTGCTGCCATGGCTGCTGCAGCGCTTTGCGGAAGCCGCACAAGCCATGATCCGCAGCCGCGGCGATCGGCTATTGACCAAGAAGAGCTGACGTCGCGGTCACGTACGCCGGCGCCTGGGTGCGGGTTTGGCTTTGCCGTGATATCCGGCCTTCACTGCGGCCACCGGAAAATTCTTCAGCAGGTCTGACAGACGCAGGCCGGACGCGTCCGTATCTGCAAAGCCTTCCACGGCATAGCCGCTGGTATCAAGCGTTGCGTCGAAGCTCGCGGCGACAGGCCACGTCCGGCCATTGTCGGTGAAGGCCGCAAAGCATCGGGGAATAGCGACAACCACGGCATTACGACCTTGCCGCCGTGCATAAACGATGAAGTGGTCCCTGTGCGGCCCGTGCACTTCCAGCGGCGCGTAGTCACCGTTCGCAAAGACATCGGCCAGCTCGGTTCGCAGCTTCAGCAGATGCCGGGTCCAGGCCAACTTTACATGGCCGTTGGGCCAATCCCTTGTCAGTTGCTGCCAGTCCGGCGCTTGCAGCGCCTCAAGCGCGCGGGCCCGCGCGACAAAATCCACGGGCCGGCGGTTGTCGGGATCGACCATGGAAAAATCCCAGAACTCGGTGCCCTGATAAAAGTCGGGCACGCCCGGCAGGGTCGCCTTCAGCGTCAGCTGGCTCAGCGAGTTCAGCGCGCCCAACAGCGTTACCCGAGGCGCCAGCGTCTGCAGCGAATCCGGAAACTCGGATGATTGCGAGCGATCAAGAATCCGCTCGATAAAGGTCTTGAGGCCGGCTTCATAGCCGGCGTGGGGATTAAGCCAGCTGGTCTCCTGTTTGCCTTCGCGCGCGGCCTTGAGCGCGTAGGCCTGCAGCCGCTCGGGAAACGTCTCATCGTCCGGCTGCCAGGCGCCCAGCAGGGTCTGGTACAGCATATATTCGAACGTTGCCGACGGCGCGCGCATGTCGCCCTCGGTCACCAGATGCGGCGCGTTGAGCAGTTTCCAGCGCGCGACGGTGCTGGTCCATTCGCCCGGAATTTCCGCCAGCGCCATGATCCGCATCCGCGCGTCCTCGCCGCGCTTGGTGTCGTGGGTGGCCGTCGCCGTCATGCCATGCGGCCATTGCCGCACCCGTGTCTCCATCAAGGCGTGAAACGCATCCGTCGGAAGCGCCCGCGCCGATGGATCGCCGCCGACCTCGTTTAGCGCAAGCAGACGGTGGTAGCGATAGAACGCGGTGTCTTCGAGCGACTTGGCCATCAGCGGTCCGGTGAATTGCTGCACTTTCAGCGCAAAGCGCCGGACACGGGGCGCGCCGTGCGGCGCGCGTCCGGGCTTGAGCAGGTCCGTGGTCAGGGCGTCGTGCAGGAATTCAAAAATGCCGTCATCGGCGGCATACCAGTCGGTGCGGGCCTTTTCGATGGTTTCCCCGATCAGCGCGCGGTCATGGACGCTTGGACCGGACGAGGTCAGATAGGTGCGATAGACCGGAAAGTGCAGCACATAGAGTTCGAGCGCCTGCCGCAGGCTGTCGGCGGAATAGTCGCGTGTCGAATAGTGCCCGCTGGCGATGCGTGCCAGCAGGCGCGACAACACCGTGAATTCGCTGGCGAGCAGGGTTTCCAGCACCCGTCGTTTGGCGTCGCGCAGCACCGGCTCCAGTTTCGGCGATTGATTGCTGAGTTGGCGCCAGACTTCGTCCAGGGGCGCGAGGCCGTTGCCGTCGATCAGAACCTGCGTCAGCACGTTCATCCATTCATAGCCGGTGGTGCCGTGAACGCCGACGAATTTCGGCAGCCTTTCTCCTTCGCCGAGAATCTTTTCGATCACTGTGTAGAACGGTCGCGGTTGGCTTCCCTGCGCGTCGCGGACCAGCCGGCGCAGACGCTGAAAATATTGCGCGGGATCGCGCAGGCCGTCGATGTGGTCGAGCCGCAAGCCCTGCAGTTTGTCCTCCGATATCAGCCTTTTTACCAGGGTATGGATGGCCTCGAACGTGCCGGCATCCTCGACGCGCAAGCCCGCGAGCGTATTGACGTCGAAGAAGCGGCGGTAGTTGATGTCGCTCGAGGCGAGCCGCCAATGGCCGAGCCTGTAGTGCTGGCGCTCGAGCAGGTGATGCAGCGCCAGCGTCGCCGGCGGACGGTCCGGTCCGGCGCGGTAGGCCATAAGCCCGCGTTCGATGATTTCGGCGCAGCCCTCGATCGCCCTCAACTCGGCCTTGAAGGCCGGGGCTTCGCGTCGGTTCGGATGACGCAAGCCGGTGTAGCGTGAGGCGAGTGCAAGCAGACGCTTGCCGCCATCGCTGTCTTCAGCCCCGGCTTCCCTGGAGATCATCCGCAGGATTTCGCTGTAGCGTTCGGGCGCGATCGGTAGCCGGTGTTCGAAATACCAGGCCGAAAAGCTGCCTTCGCTGCCGTCATAACGCAGTTCGATTTCACCGCGTTCCAGGGCCGCGCCATAGGAGGTGCCGAGGATCGGCAGCAGCACACCGCCGCGGGCGCGATAGGGCAACTGGTCCCAGTCGATGTCGAAGGAAACCGCGTGCGGCGAGGCTTCGCCCCATTCCAGCACATCCAGCCACCACGGATTGGCTGCAAAATGCACGCCGACATGGTTGGGAACGAAGTCGAGGATCAAGCCGATATCGTGTTGTTTCAGCGCGGCGCTGAGCCGCTCAAAACCTTCCTCGCCGCCGAGCTCCGGATTGAGTTTTGTGTGATCGACGATGTCGTAGCCGTGGGTCGACCCCTCGGCCGCCTTCATGAAGGGCGAGGCATAGAGATGCGTGATGCCGAGTGCTGCCAGATAAGGCACCACGGCGGCGGCGGCATCGAAATTGAAATCCGCCGTCAGCTGCAGGCGGTAGGTCGCGATCGGGATCGCAGGCGGCATGGTTCTATCCGATGCGCCAGACCACCGACCACGGTGGGACGCGATCGTTCAACTCGCTGCCCCAGATCGGGGTTCCCTTGGCCCTGACCGGCACGTCGGAGATATTGCGATCGGAAAGATTGGCTGACAGCGCGAGCGTTGTGCCGTCGTCCATCCGCCAGTTTGCGGTCAACAGGCCATCCTTGCCGGCGCTGGCTTGGCCGAAGGTGGCACCTGCCAGCCGGGGGACGATCTCCCGCCGGCGGCACGCGAGCAGGTCGCGCACCAGCTTCAGGCGTTGCTGCGGCGCGGCTTTCCGGCGTTCGTCCCAATCGAGCGCGGCCGACTGGAAGGTCGATAGATCGAGTGCGTCGGGTATCTCATCGCCATATTCCGCAAAGGCCCATTCGTATTCGCTGCGGCGGCCCCGGCGGACGGCGTCCGCCAGATCGCCCTTGAAATCGCAGAAGAACGGGAACGGTGTCCTCGCGCCCCATTCCTCGCCCATGAACAGCATCGGAATGGCCGGCGCCAGCAGCATCACCGCGAGCGCCGCCTCGATCGCCTCGGTGCGCGCGACCGATTCCAGTCGGTCGCCGAGGGGGCGATTGCCGATCTGGTCATGATTTCCGAGGAAGTTGATGAACGCCATCGGTGAAAGCGCGCCGCTCGGCTCGCCGCGCACGCCGCCGCGAAATTCCGATGGCTCGCCCTGGTAGATGAAACCCGAAGACAGCGTCCGCGCAATTTCCTCGAGCGGCGCGCGCTGGTAGTCGCCATAGTATCCCTGCTTTTCGCCGGTCATCAGAACACGCCAGGCATGGTGATAGTCGTCGTTCCACTGCGCGCGATATTTGCCCTGCGGCGGATCCCGCGTGGCATCGAGGATGCTGGCGCGGTTGTCGCCGTTTTCCAGCACCAGGTGGATATGTCGGCCGGTTTCTGCGGCGAGTTCGCCGGCGGCAGCGCTGAGGTCGTGCAGCAGCGACAGCCCGCCGGGCTCGACGATGCTGTTCACCGCATCCAGTCGCAATCCGTCGAAACGGTAGTCGCGCAGCCAGTGCAGCGCATTCTCGATCGCAAAGGCGCGCACCTGGGGCACGCGATAGTCGATCGCGCTGCCCCACGGCGTATGGGCTTCGGTGAAAAATCCGGGCGCATAGCGGCCGAGATAGTTCCCTTCCGGCCCGAAGTGGTTGTAGACCACATCGAGCATCACCATCAGCCCGCGCTGATGCGCTTCGTCGATCAGCGCCTTGAGGTCTTCCGGGCGGCCGTAGGCGCTGTCGGGCGCGTACCACAGCACGCCGTCATAGCCCCAGTTGCGGGAGCCGGCGAAGTCCGCCAGCGGCAACAACTCCAGCGCGGTGATTCCGGTCTCGACGAGATGATCGAGCTTGTCGATCATGGCACGATAACTGCCGTCACGCGTGAAGGTGCCAACATGGGCCTCGACGATGACGGCCTCAGCCCACGGCCGCCCGCGCCAACCTGTAGCGCGCCAGACATGAGCGCTGTGATCGATCACCTCGCTCGGGCCAAACACGTCGTCGGGTTGGAAGGCGGAGGCGGGGTCGGGGACGTCGATCTCGTCGTCGATGCGGAATTTGTAAGCTGCGCCGGCCTTCACACCCGCGATATCAGCCGTGAACCAGCCATCCTCACCGCGCGTCATCGGATGCGGCTGCTCCAGCAGCACATCGACACGCCTGGCCGCCGGCGCCCAAAGGCGAAAGCGCGTACCGTCGGTGCTCAGTTGCGGTCCGAACGTTCGCCCATTCATGCCGCGCCCGCAAAGGCAAGCACCGAGCGGGGCGGCGCCTTGGTATCGCTGCCGGAGGCGAAGTCCGCCGTCTTCTGCTCGATCTCGGTGGTATTAAGCACTTGCTGCCAGCTCTTGTATTCGGGCATCGTCGGAAACTTGAACGCGATCTCCTCGGGCGCTGCGTTCAGCACGATAAAGATCGGCGCCTGTCCTTGTTCCATCGGGCTCAGCACATAAGCGAGAAAGCGGCCGTCCGGGAACGTCCAGTCCGACTCCTTCATTTCAACGGCGGCCGGCGTCAGCCACAACACGCCGTAGGAGCCGTCGGCGCGCCGTCCGTCGAGCCAGCGCTGGCTGCGGATCTGGCTGAAGCGCCGGCGCAGTTCGGTCATGTGGCCGACGAAATCGGTGAGATCGTCGCCATCCTTGCCGAGATTTTCCCAACCGATCCAGCCGGTCTCGTTGTCCTGGCAATAGGCGTTGTTGTTGCCGTTCTGCGTGTTGCCGACCTCGTCGCCGGCCAGCATCAGTGGCGTGCCCTGGGCCAGGAAGAGACAGGCGAGCTGGTTCTTGCGGAGCTGGCGACGCAGCGCCGTGATCGCGGGATCATCGGTCGGGCCTTCATGGCCGCAATTGTTGCTGTGGTTGTCGCTGGAGCCGTCGCGGTTTTCTTCGCCGTTGGCCGCGTTGTGTTTCTCGTTGTAGCTGAACAGGTCCGCCAGCGTGAAACCGTCGTGGACAGTGACGTGGTTGATGCCGGCGCGCGGCAGGCGGTTGTCGCGGTGGAACAGGTCGGATGACGCGGTCATGCGGCGCGACACTTCGCCGATCAGGCTGCCTTCGCCGCTCCAGTAGCGCCGCATCGCGCTGCGATAGCGGTCGTTCCACTCCGACCATTGCGACGGGAAGGCGCCGACCTGGTAGCCGCCCATGCCGAGGTCCCAGGGTTCGGCGACCATCTTGACCGTCGCCAGCACCGGGTCCTGCCGCACGGCGGTGAGGAATGCGGCATTGCGGTCGTAGCCGTTCGGCCCGCGCGCCAGCGTGGTGGCGAGGTCGAAACGAAAACCGTCGACATGGCAGACCTCGACCCAGTAGCGCAACGAATCCATCACCATTTGCAGCACGCGCGGATGGTTCAGGTTGACCGAGCTGCCGCAGCCGGTGAAGTCGTCGTAGAATCGCGGATTGTCCGGCATCAGCCAGTAATAGGAGGCGTTGTCGATGCCGCGGAACGACAGCGTCGGGCCCAGATGGTTGCCCTCGGCGGTGTGGTTGTAGACCACGTCGAGCATCACCTCGATCCCGGCGTCGTGCAGCCGTGCCACGGTGGTCCGGAACGAGTCGAGTGCATTGTCCTGTGCGTAGCGGGCCTCGGGCGCGAAGAACGCCAGCGTGTTGTAGCCCCAGTAGTTCACCAATTTCTTTTCGACCAGCACGCGGTCGTCGATCAGCCCGTGGACCGGCAGCAGCTCGACGGTGGTGACGCCGAGACGTTTGAGATGGTCGATCATCGCCGGCGACGACAGCCCGCCATAGGTGCCGCGCAGGTTCGGCGGCACGTCGTCGCGCTTCTGGGTAAGGCCCTTGACGTGGGCCTCGTAGATGATGGTGTCTTGCCAGGCAATGTTGGGACGCATCTCGCGGCGGCCCCAGTTGAAGGTCTCGTCGACCACGACCGCCTTCGGCATGCCACGGGCATTGTCGCGCCGGTCGAACGAGAGGTCCTCGCGCGGGCTGCCGGCGCGATAGGCGAAATGCGCATCGCTCCAGACTAGGCGACCGGCCAGTCGCTTGGCGTAGGGGTCGAGCAGCAGCTTGTTGGCGTTGAAGCGATGGCCGCGTTCGGGCGCATAGGGCCCGTAGACGCGATAGCCATACAACTGGCCGGGCGAGACGTCGTTGAGATAGCCGTGCCAGACGTCTTCGCTGCGTTCCGGCAGTTCGATGCGTTCGAGCTCGCGGCGGCCCTGGCCGTCGAACAGGCACAGCTCGACCTTCTCGGCATTGGCCGTGAACAGCGCAAAGTTGGTGCCCCTGCCGTCCCAGCTGGCGCCGAGGCGCGCGGAGCTTCCCGCCGATAATCGCATGCGTCAGTTTTCCGGTAGCAGAAAGATCGCAGCCAGTGGCGGCAGAGTCAGGTTGAGCTCGGGGATCGCGCCCTCCAGGGTACGGACCTCACCGATATTGCCGACATTGCTGCCGCCATAATGCGCGGAGTCCGAATTGAATATCTCTTTCCACTTGCCTGCAAACGGTACGCGGACGCGATAATTGTAATAGACATTCGGAGAAAAATTCACGACCATGAGGCAGCGCGCGTGCGCGTCGAGGCCCTTACGGACCCAGGCAAAGACATTGCTGCCGGAGTCATGGGTGATGACCCATTCGAACCCGGCCTGGCTGCAATCGAGTTCGTGCAGCGCCGGCACGGTGCGATAAAGCTTGTTGAGGTCGCGGACCAGGCTGTGGATGCCGGCGTGCCTTTGCTGGTCCAGCAGATGCCAGTCCAGCGAATGGTCGTGATTCCATTCGCGCTCCTGGCCGAATTCGCAGCCCATGAACATCAGTTTCTTGCCGGGATGGGCGAACATGAAGCTGTAATAGGCGCGCAGGTTGGCAAAGCGTTGCCAGTCGTCGCCGGGCATGCGCCCGAGGATCGATCGTTTGCCATGCACGACTTCGTCGTGGGACAGCGGCAGGATGAAGTTTTCCGAGAACGCATATTGCAGGCCGAACAGGATATCGCCGTGATGGAATTTGCGGTGCACCGGATCCTTGCCGATATATTTCAGCGTGTCGTGCATCCAGCCCATGTTCCATTTGTAGCCGAAGCCGAGCCCGCCATATTCGACCGGTCGCGACACCTGCGGCCATGCGGTGGATTCTTCCGCCGCCGTGGTGGCGTCCGGAAAATGTCCGAACAGTTCGGTGTTGAAGCGGCGCAGGAAATCGATGGCCTCGAGGTTTTCGCGGCCGCCATACTTGTTCGGAATCCATTCGCCGGATGGCCTCGAGTAGTCGAGATAGAGCATCGAGGCGACGGCATCGACGCGCAGGCCGTCAACGCCATAGCGCTCCAGCCAGAACAGCGCGTTTGAGACCAGGAAGTTCACCACTTCGGTGCGGCCGAAATTATAGATCAGCGTGCCCCAGTCGAGATGACGGCCCTGCAACGGGTTGGCGTGCTCGTAGAGCGCGGTACCGTCGAAGCGGCCGAGACCATGAGGGTCGTCGGGAAAATGCCCGGGCACCCAGTCGAGCCACACGGCGATCCCTTCGCGATGGAAGGCGTCGACCAGGGCGGAAAAATCCTCCGGGCTGCCGAACCGGCTGGTCGGGGCGAACATGCCGGTCGGCTGATAGCCCCAGGAGCCGTCGAACGGATGCTCGCTGATCGGGAGAAACTCGACGTGGGTAAAGCCGAGATCACGGACATAGGCCGGAAGCTGTTCGGCGAGCTCGCGATAGGTCAGCCACTCATTGCTGCCCTTGCGCCGCCACGAGCCGAGGTGGACCTCGTAGATCGAGACCGGTGCGCCCAGCGCGTTGACGCCTGACGGCGACGGGCGCGGATGCGGAATTTTTCTTTCGTCGATGACGATCGATGCCGTGTTGGGGCGGACCTCCGCGGCAAATGCCAGCGGATCCGATTTCAGCGCCAGATGCCGGCCGTCAGGGCCGGTGACATCGAACTTGTAATGGTCGCCGGCCCGGGCATGCGGGATGAACAGCTCCCAATAGCCGACGCCGCGCACGCGCATCGGATGCCGACGCGCATTCCAGAAATTGAAATCGCCGACCACGCTGACGCCTTTGGCG
>JAIEPP010000457.1 GCA_019748335.1 Xanthobacteraceae bacterium | reverse complement strand
GGCTGATGGACGTCTGCTCGACGAACACGAGCCCGGCTCCCCATGGCGAACTTGCCGTAATGAACCAGATGGAAGGGCGTGACGTAGCCGTTCTCGGCCGAATACATCCCCATGGGCGAGACGACGATCCGGTTACCGAGCTCGACGCCTCGGAATGCGATACTTTCAAACAACTTCACCATCTTGATCTTCCTTGAAACCGGCGGACCCGGAAATTCGCAGGGTCACGTTCGTCATGGGTGCGCATGGGGGGGCTCGCCGTCACGCCTGCGCAATGGCGCCGGAGGCGCGCAACGCCTCGATCTCGCTGCCGGACCGACCGAGATATTCCGAAAGGATCTCGCTGTTGTGCTCGCCGAGACGCGCGGAAGGGATGTATTCCGGTGCCGCGGCGTCGTGGAGCACCAGCGGGCTGCGGTGAACCAGAATATCGCCGTACTCTGGATGCTCGATTTCGCGCAACATGCCGCGGGCACGGAGGTGCTTGTCCTCGGTCACCTCAAGCAGGTCACGAACCGCGGCACAGGGCACTCGGTTGGACCGGCACAGCTCGGTAATCTCGTTGCGCGTAAGCTGCGAGGACCACCCCGATACGATCCGGTCCGTAAGGTCGATGTGCTTCAGCCGGTCGAGTACGGTCTTGAAACGCGGGTCTTCGGCCAGCTCCGGCCGCCCCATCGCACGCGTCAATCCGGTCCAGTGAGACTCGTTGACGCTGATGATGGCGACATACCCGTCGGATGCCGGATAGACATTGTAGGGCGCTTCCGCGAGTCCGCCGTGACGGTTGCCGGTGCGAGGCCCCGCCGCCTTGCGGTTAAAGACATCGGCCAGATTCGAGGCCATCGCCGGATAGACGGTCTCGACCATCGCGATCTCGACCAGCCGGCCGCGGCCGGTTTTTTCCCGGTCGTACAGCGCGGTGAGAATGCCGGCGTAGAGATGAACGCCGCTGATGAAGTCGGTAATCGCCGGCCCTGCCTTGACCGGGGGACCATCGGCGAAGCCGGTTACGCTCATGATGCCCGACACCGCCTGGATCGTCAGGTCCATCGCCAGATTATCCCGATCGGGACCCGACAACCCGTAGCCGGTCGCCGAACCGTAGATCAGCCGCGGATTGATGGCACTGAGAACGGAATAGCCGACGCCCAGTCGATCGAGCACACCGGCTGCGTAGTTCTCGATCAGCACGTCGGCTTTTGCCGCGAGTTCCTTCAGGATCCCGACCCCTTCCGGCGACTTCAGGTTCAGACTGATGTTGCGCTTGTTGGCATTGAGCATCGCGAACGGGACGGCGTTACCCTTGCTGATGCGGGCGCGATGACGCACCGGCTCGCCGTTCGGCGGCTCGACCTTGATGACGGTCGCTCCGGCCTGCGCCATCAGGAAGCCTGCGTATGGGCCCTGATACACCTGGCCGAGGTCGATGACGACCACGGCTTCGAGCGGCAGCGTTTTGTTGTTGTTCAAGACTTCCTCGATGTCAGAAATTGTAGAGCCGCGCCGGATTGGCGATCAGGATCTTTCGACGGATAGCTTCGTCGGGAACGCATTCGTGCAGAAGCCGAAGCAGATCCTCAAGATCGGGAATAGTCTCGGCGCTGTGGCCGACATGGGGCCAATCGCTGCCCCACACCACCTGATCGGGTGCAGCCTGGACAATGGCGCGCATGTAGGGCGCCGTGTCCGAATAGGGCCGGCCGACGCGCGTGTTGCGGTCGGCGCCCGAAATCTTGGTCCAGTAGCGACCGGTCTTCAGCCGTTCGGTGAAGGCGCGAAAGTCGGGGTGTTCGTGGCCCTTGTCGGCCATGGTCCGCGACATGTGGTCGATCACGAAGTCCAGCGGCAGCTTCTCGAGTTCGGCTGCGGCGGCAGCCAGATCCGAACTCTCGATCCAGAGCTGGGCGTGCCAGCTTCGCTCCGCGAGGCGCGGGGCGAGCTTGACCAGATCGTCGTAACTGGTGCCGAGTGTCGAGACCGGCTTGCCGTCCTGCCGGATCATGGTGACGCGCACCGCCTTGAAACCGGCGTCTGTCAGTTCGTCCAGCCGACGATCCGAGACGTCGGGCCGCAGGATCGCGACGCCACGAAGCCGGTCGGGGTAGCGACGCAGCGCATCGTAGGTGACGGCGTTATCTTCTCCCGAACCCACCGCATGGACGATGACACCGCGCGTGATCCCGAGCTTGTTCCAGATGGCGAAGGCGTCTTCGATCGTGAACGGCCGCGTGACGGAAAAACGTCCCTCGCTTCCCGCCGGGAAGCGATCGAAGGGGCCGTAGATATGAAAATGGCAATCGCAGCTGCCTTCGGGCAATCGATATTCCATGCAAGCGAATCCCTGGGTCGTTTTTTTGTTTTTTTGAACGGCTGTTACGCCGCAGCCTTGCCAGCCGTGGAGAAGACTAAAGGCAGGGGATTTCAGAGTCTACACATTACAGATATGTAGTTATATTTCTATATATGTGTAAAATCGTTGCGAACGAAGCCGAAAGGTGCTACCTTTGGGTGCACTTTGGTTCTGAATTCAGGCCTGCCAAGGTAACCAAAGTCCCCTTGTCAGAACTTTTTCTACATATGTGTAAATGACAAATTCCAGCATCAAGTCAGCCAAGCGGATCTTCGAAGTTCTCGAGTACTTCGAGGATGTGAAACGGCCGATTTCGCTGAAGGAAGTCGCAACGAAGTGCGACTATCCGACTTCCAGTGCGGCAGCCTTGCTGAAGAGCATGGCGATGCTGGGATACCTGTTCTACGACAGTTACAACCGCACCTACATGCCGACGATGCGTATCGCGCAGATGGGCAGGTGGCTGGACGCCGGGCTGTTCGGCGACAGCACGATCCTTGCGCTGGTCGACTTCGTCCATCAGGAACTGGACGAGCTCGTCAATATCAGCACGCAGTCCGATTTGCATGCGCAATACATTCACTGTCTGCAAACCAGCAAACGGCTGCGATTCGAAGTGAAGCCCGGCGACGTCCGCCCGCTGGCGATCAGCGGAATCGGCCGCACGCTGCTCAGTGGACACACCGACGTCGAGATCGCCCGGCTGCTGCGCCGCATCAATGCCGTTTGCCCTCCGGAGGAGCACTTCGAACTGAAGGCGCTGATGAAGATCATCAACGGCATCCGGCGCGACGGCTACATGTTCTCCAAGCACATCATCGTCCAGGATGCCGGCGTGATTGCCGTCCTGCTGCCGAAACGTGATTTCGGACGCGACCTGGTCCTTGGTGTCGGTGGGCCGGTATCGCGTCTCGAAGAGCGACAGGACGAAATCCTGGCTTGCATTCGCAAGGGTATCGCCCGGTCGCTGAGGTGACGTTCGTTCATCCCGCCCAGCTCAAGGCTGCGCCAGATTCCGTTTTTCCGGGGAAGCGACGGCGAAGATAGCGCCGATGCAGACCAGAACGACGGATGCCGAGATAATGGCGACGGTCGAACTGGTGAGGTCGGCCAGCAGGCCTAATCCCGGCGGCCCAAGAACATATCCCGCATCTGCCGTCATCCGGAATGTCGTCATCGCGGAAGCATTCATTCCGGCCGGAGCGACATCGGCGACATAAGCTGCCGGCGCCGAGCTGCTGATGGAGGCTGAAACGCTCCAGACAATGGAAGCCGCGATAAACCACGCATAGGAAGGCGCGTAGCAGAACAGGACCATCGACAGCCCCGTCAGTACCGTTGACGGGACGATCACCGCCTTCCGACCGATCTTGTCGGCGAGCCAGCCGGCCGGATAAGCCGCAACCAGGCCGAACAGGCCGGACACCATCATGGCGAAGCCGATCTCGGTCACCGAAAGGCCGAGCGTGGTCGTGGCAAGCAGCGGAATCAGCGCAAACAGTCCACCCGTGCGCACGACGGCGTTCATCAGCGAGATCAGGCTGACGAGCAGAAAGCCGCGATGGGCCAACAACCCCAGCATCTGCCGGACGAAGGGGATCTCGGCGGCCTTGTCCGAAGCTGCCGCGCTTGTTCTCGCGGACCGGGTCTCGCTGACCAGAAACCAGGCGATGACCGTCGTCAGCAGACTTGCGACCCCCGTCATGACGAATGGCGCGCCAAGGCCGTGGGCGCCGGCCAGCAATCCGCCCGGGAAAGGTCCGACACCAAAACCAAAAAGAAAGGCGGCCTGATAAGTCGCGATGTTTCGCCCGCGCCGGTTCGGCGGACTGATATCGGCAAGCACGATCTGGCCGATCGTCAGAATGATCCCGGCGCCGGCGCCTGCAATCATTCGCGCCAGAATGAATTCAGCAAAGCTGTGCGCTTCGGCGCACCAGAAACTTCCGATCGCCGAAATCAGGCCGCCGATGGCGAGCACGGGCCGACGGCCCCAGCGGTCCGCCAGTTGGCCTCCAGGCAACACTGCCAGGAAGCGGGCCAAACCATAGGCGGCGACGGCAAGGCCGATGGCAGATGCCGAAACACCGAATGAACTCGCGTAAAGCGGCAGCGACGGCACCATCGCGCCGAACCCGAGCTGATTCACACCAACGAGGAGGCACATCCAAAGCAGGATCCTGCGCTCGCTGGTCAAACTCTCGCATCCGTTTTTATGTCGTTGGAGAGTAGCTGTAGCTGCTGTGACGGCTCGCATCAATCCGGGTTGCGGACATGGCGGGGATCAGAATTCCACGGCCTTCGTTCAGCCAACGGGTCCGGGTACCCAGAAGTTGCCGAGAAGCGGCATGACTTTGACGTCGTTGATAACGCCGATCTCCATGCTCGGATCGAAATGACGCATCGTTTGCTCGTTGAGATCGATGATGCGACCGGGCACGAGCGGGCCGACATCGTTTATCTTGACGATGACCTTCTTGCCGACAGCCTCAACGAGGGCGTACTTCGGCCTCTCGCCAAATTGCACGCCGCCAAATTTTTCGCGCAGACTCGTCTTGATGGCAGCCGTCCAGGCCGAAGGATCATAGCGCTCGCCGGAAGCCGTTTCCGGGCCACCTTCCCGCGTTCCGGGCCGGAATGGATTGTACGTGGATGCCGCGCCAACGAGCGCATCGCCACATGCCTGATCGACGACGGCGCTCGAATGAACGGCCGTGTCTTGAGCTCGAGCGGCGGAGGCCAAAACGGCAAACGTAACTACTGCGCCGCAAATCGCGGCGCTCGCACGGAACAACATCGTAACTCCTCGATTGATTTTCTGACGTTCGGTTCCAGATGCCGCAACAGAAATGGTCGATCGAACGCGGAGGCGTTAGCGAACTGTGCCGATTTCCTGCGGATACGCGCCAACGCTGGCGACGGAACCGTTGTGCGGGCCAAGTGGTCCTTGCACAGTGTTTGTGTTCTCGCCGTCTAAGACAAAGATTGAGTCGGCAACGTGACTGGAACGAGCCGGATAAATGTCCGCGCACGATCAATAGCCGGCATCACCGGACATATACGGGTGTCATTTGCAGCACACCGACGTCGGGAACTACGAGAGGTACCGCGCAAGCAATCAGCGATGCCCGAAGTGCTGAAGCCCCAGCAACAGGATCACGGCGAGCGCCAGCACGATGGTCGTGCTCTTCCAGAACAACAGCGGGTTGCGCTCGATCAGCGGCGTCGATGAGGTCGAGAGATAGTTCGCGTTGGGATGGCGCAGGTCGAACAGGAATTCAGACAGGCTGCCGTAGCGCTTGCCGGGATTGGGATGCACGGCCTTTTCCAGCGTGCCGTCGATCCATTGCGGAATCTCGCGCGCGCCGTGCGCGGCCGGATGGTAGACCAGCTTTCCGAACTGCGAGCGCGTTCGCGCCCGAGCGATCTGCGCGCCGTAGGGCAGTTTTCCCGTCAGCATCTGATAGGTGATGACGCCGAGCGAAAACAGGTCGGCGCGCGGCGAAACCGGTTCGCCGAGGAAGTATTCCGGCGCGGTGTACTGCTGGGTGCCGAGGACGTCGTTGTGGTTGCCCGAGGGGGCGGCCTCGACGACGCCGGTGATCTTGGTCGAACCGAAATCGATGATCTTCACCGTTCCGGTGGCGTCGATCATGATGTTGTCCGGCCTGACGTCCTGGTGCAGCATTTCCTTGCGGTGGAACGCGCGCAGGCCCTTGGCGATCTGCTCGACGATGCCGCGCACCACTTCCAGGCTCGGCGCCGGGTTGTCGATCATCCATTGGCTCAGCGTCTGGCCGTCGATGAATTCGGTCACGACATAGAGGAAGTTGCGCCTGCGCTGCGGCGGACAGGGTTTCAGCACATGCGGACTGTCGATCCGACGCGCCACCCACTCTTCCATCATGAACCGCTTCAGGTAATCGGGATCGTCGCGCAGGTCGATCGAGGGAATCTTGATGGTCACCACCGCCTCGGTTTCGATATCGGCGGCGAGGTAGATGTGACTGCGGCTGGAGCCGTGCAATTCCCTGATGATGCGGAATCCATCGAAAATCTGCCGCGCTTCCAGCAGCGGCGGCGGCGGCAATTCGTGCGGCTGACCGAACACCTCGCGGGCCGCTGCGTCAGGCACTTCGTCGACGCGGACGATCTGGACGGTGAGATTGTCCTTGCTGCCGAGTTCATAGGCCAGTTCGACGATGGCCTTGGCGGCCTGCTCCAGATCAGCTGTCCCATCCCTCACCATCCGCGCCATGACGCGTTCGCCGACATGCTCGTAGATGCCGTCGGTCACCAGCACGAAGGTGTCGCCCTGCTCGACCTTGAACGCAAGATAGTCGATTTCGACCTGGGAATTCGCGCCCAGCGCGCGGCCGAGATAGCTCTGCTGCGACGAAACCACGATGCGATGGTCTTCGGTCAGTTGCTCCAGCGTGTTGCCGGAAACGCGGTAGATCCTGGAATCACCGACGTGAAACAGATGGCCCGTGGTCGATTTCAGCACCAGCGCGCTGAGCGTACAGACGTAACCGCGGTCCCTGTCGTAGGAATACTGGCTGCGGGTCTGCGAGTGCAGCCAGGAATTGGTCGCCTCGAGCACGCGCTGCGCCGAGGTGCGGACCGACCAGGATTCCGAGGTGCAGTAGTAGTCGGTCAGAAATCCCTTGACCGCCGACTCGGCCGCGATCCGGCTGACATTGCTGCTGGAGATCCCGTCGGCCAGCACGACCGCGATGCCCTTCAGGCCCAACAGCGGCTCGTCCGGAACCAGAACGCCGTGAAAATCCTGATTGGTCTCCTTGCGACCTTTGTCAGAATGTTGCCCGACCGATATTTTCAGTTCACGCGGCATCATGGAGACCGATCAGAGAGGGCCCCAACTAGACGGTTGGGGCCCGCTCAAGTCAATTGCGATCAGGCCGGCATGCGCTTCGGCGCCGTCTTGACGTGCGTCGCGTACAGCGTCAGCCCGGTGAAGGCGAGGCCGCCGACGAGGTTGCCGACCACGGTCGGGATCTCGTTCCAGAACAGGTAATCGACCACGGTGAAGTGGCCGCCGAGCAGCAGGCCGGCGGGAAACAGGAACATGTTCACGATCGAGTGCTCGAAGGTCATGGCGAAGAACAGCATGATCGGCATCCACATTGCGATCACCTTGCCACTGACCGAGGTCGAGATCATCGCACCGACGACGCCGGCCGACACCATCCAGTTGCAGAGCATGCCACGAACGAACAGCGTCAGCATGCCGTTGATGCCGTGTGCCGCGTAGCCCACGGTGCGGCTCTCGCCGATAAGGCCGAGCGCGGTGCCGACCTTGTCGGGCGGCGATGAGAATCCGAACGTGCAGACGATCGCCGCCATCACCGCGACAGTGAAAGCGCCACCGAAATTACCGATGAACACCAAACCCCAGTTGCGCAGCACGCCGCCGAGCGTCACGCCCGGACGCTTGTCGATCAGCGCCAGCGGACACAGCACGAACACGCCGGTCAGCAGGTCGAAGCCGAACAGATAGAGCATGCAGAAGCCGACCGGAAACAGGAGCGCCCCGATGATCGGCTGGCCGGTGTTGACGCTCATCGTGACGGCGAACCACGCCGCCAGCGTCAGCATGGCGCCGGCCATATAGGCGCGGATCACGGTGTCGCGAGCCGACATGAAGATTTTGGACTCTCCGGCATCGACCATCTTGGTCACGAATTCCGAAGGCGCGAGATAGGCCATTCCAGTACCCCTTGTGTGGCAGAAAGCATTGAAAAAGCGCCGGCCATCACGAAGGCCGCGCCGATGTAAAAAGCTGCGCCGTTCTCGCGCGCGAACCGGAAGAGGCGCCATCGGCGGAAGCACACGGCTTCCACTGACAGCACCGCTCGCGGCACGTTCACGCCCGATCAGAAACAGAGATGCACAGGCTTGGTGGGAGTGGTCCCGACGACTGCTCCAAGCGCCTCAGCGAGGTCGCCCGATTTCTGCACTTGTCTCTGCACTGGGCCAACGCTGGCCTCGGCAATCCAAACGACAGTCGTCATTGACTGAGAACAGTTTAAGCAATCGATGTGCCAACCCTGGACTTAGGGTAAGGCCCTAAAATGTCGGGCGTTTTAAGAGGTCGACGCCTTGCCCCAAATGGAGCGGCGCCAAGACATGCCTTCAATTTGGGCAGATGCCCAGATGTTGGCGTATGCGGCAAAAGCCGGCGCAACGCGCCGGCGAGCCGCTGGTGGGGCAATACGCGGCTTACCGGGTCTGGGTCCGAATCGGCGTGTCCTTCAGGCCGTTGCCGTCATAGGCCTTGCGCAGCGTGCCGTTGGCAATCGCCTCGGTCAAAAATTTGCTCGCGAACACCAGCGCCTGCGGATGGTTTGGCGGCACCGCCACCGCGGTCACGGTCTGCTTGAAGGTTTCGTCCAGCACTTTCGTGCCCGGAATCTTCTTCGCCATGGCGTTGAGCTGGTCGCGCGACAGCGCGAAGGCATCGATCTCGCCCTTGCCGAGCAGGCCGGCGATCTCGTCATAGGTCTGGTAGCCCGTGACCCTGGCGTTCTTCAGATGCGCGATCGCGCCGCGCATCGTGGTGGTGTTGTTGACCGCGGCGACCTTGACGCCCGGCTGATCGAGGGTCGCAAAATTCGTCACCGCCGAGTTTGGCTTGACGATATAGGTGGCGTCCGCGACCTCGTAGATCGGCCCGAACGACATCTTGCCTTCGCGCTCCGGGTCCTTGGGCAGGAAGGTGACGTCCCAGGTGCCGCTCGACGCCGCGTCGGTGATCTGCCCGGAATTGTTGTGCACGACATATTCGACGGGCACGCCGAGCTGCGCCGCCATCGCCCTGCCGAGGTCGACCGGCACGCCGGCATAGCCGCCGGACTCAGTTTTGGTCGACCAGAACGCGCCGCCGGCCGGACTGATCGCGATCGCGACCCGCAGTTTGCCGGTCGGCGCGATCTCGTCCTTCAAGGCGTCGGCATTGGCCGGCATCGTCATCATTGCAGCTAATCCCAGGATGAAGCCGGCGATCGCCGGCATGGATGGATTGAACATCGGATAACCCTCCGCGCGTTTCCTGCGCACGTTTCCTGTTGGGCCCGTTGTCGATGCCGGGCCTTCAACGTTTCGCCCGCGCCGAATTCTCAGCGCTTCTTTTTCTTGGCGGCGGCGCCTTTTTGAGCCGCGGTGGCCGGTGTCGCCGGCTTCGGCTCGGCAATCTCCGGCTTCCCGAATGCAATGATCTGGACCCGGGCATTGACCGGAGCTGTCGGCTTGTTGGCATCCTGCAACTGCTCTTCGCCGAGGCCGAGCGCCACAAGCCGCTTGCCGGAAATCTTGAACGCGGTGACCAGGACGTCGCGGATCGAATCGGCGCGGCGTTGGCTCAGGGTCAGATTGAAATCGCGGCGCCCGCCCGACTCGGTGTGATCGACGATCAGGAACCTGTAAGGCTGCAGCTTCGGATCGGTCAGAGCGTCCGCCAGGCTGCCGATCATGCCATAGGATCCCGGCCTGATCAGCGACGAGTCCGGATCGAACAGGACATCGAACCGAACTTGCGTCAGCTTCACCAGCTGCGGCGCAATCAGGGGCCGCTTGACCTGCGCCGCGTCGGCCTTGGCCTTGACCCGGTCGGCGGCCTGCTGCTTCAAAGCGGCGACGTCGACGTCAGGCGTGGTCTCGCCACCGGCAGCCAGTTTGTCGATGATGTCGCCGGCCGGTATCGCCGTCTGGGCCCGTGCCGCGGACGGAGCGGCGAACGCTGCCAGCACACCAAGCAACAGGCCGAACTCGCGGAGTTTCATTCCCGAACGCATCAGCGATACCCCGCCGCACTGATCGCCTTGTTGCAGTTCGGCGTCGCTTTCTTGGTCGAGTCGAGCAGACATTGCAGCCCCTTGGCGGGATCCGCCCGGACCTCGCCGCACAGATGGTTCATTTCCCAGTTGCACAGCTTCAAAAGCGTGGAGCGCGCGGTAATACGCTGCTGGATGGCGCCAAGTGCGCGCGGATAGTCGGCCTGGCATTTGGCCGACACCACATCCTGATTGCGGTACAGGCATTCCTTCAGGCGGGTGGGGTCAAAATTGACGCCGCGGCAATTGTCGTCGATGTCCTTGCCGCAGCTGCCCCCAAGCAGGGTGGCGGCCTCTTCAAATTTCAACGCCTGCTGCGCCGCCGCCAGCGACGGCGCGAACACGGCAAGGATGAGCAAGACAATCCGGAATCGGTTCATGCCCTCACCTCACACAAGGAGGGGGGCGATGGTCAAGGTTCATCTTGCGATTGGCGCCAATCGATACATGCTGCATCGCAGCAAGGCGCCCCTGTGTCACGCCCCTGTCACGGCGGCGCGTCCTGTCGCGGATCTCAGGGCGCGGTCTGCGCCGCCGGCACCTTGATCTCCTGCGGCAGGATGATCGCCGCCACGATCACCAGCAGGCATAGCGCGCCGAACGCCTGCAGCATGGTGGCGAAGCCGCCGCGCTCGTACAGCCATGCCACCAGGCCGACGGACGCGCCCGCCGCGGTGAAGCCGATGAAGTAACGCACCGAGTAAGCCCGCGAGCGCCATTCCTCGCTGGTGTATTTGCCGACCATGGCGTCGTTGACGGTGACCTGGCCGAACGCGCCCATCACGATACCGATCGAGGCGATAATCAGCGGCAGGTTCGACAGCGATGCTGCGAAATACATGAACGGCGCCAGCATGAACGACAGCGGCAGCATCACGGTCTTCAGCGAATAATGGTCGATCAGCTTGCCGATGGTGTATTGCGTCATCGCGCCGAACACGTAGACGCCGGCCGCGATGACTCCGAGCAGCGCCGGGCTGTTGGTCAGGCCGGCGAGCCGTTCGGCGAACAGTTTTGGCATCGCCACCGTGATGGCGTTGAAGGTGGTCGAGATCGCGATCACCACGATCAGCAGCGCCAGCAACACCCGCCACATGTCCTGCTTGGCGACGCGCGCCTGCGCCGCCGCCTGCTTGAAGCCGGAGCGATCCTCGTGGACCACCAGCCTGGCGAAGGCCACGCCGATCAGAATGGTAACAATACCGGGGACGATGAAGGCAAAGCGCCAGCCGAGATACTGGCCGACCACGCCGGTGACCAGCGCCGACGAAGCCACGCCGAGATTGCCCCAGACCCCGTTCAGCCCCATCTCGCGACCGAGCTTGTCGGCATAGGACACGATCATGGCGGTGCCGACCGGATGATAGATCGAAGCGAACAAACCAATCGAGAGCAGCGCGGCGCCGAGCTGCAGCGGTGTCTGCACGAATCCGACCGCGATCATCGAGGCGCCAATGCCGGCAAAGAAGATCACCATCATGTGGCGGCGGCTCCAGCGGTCGCCGAGCCAGCCGGTGATCAGCGAACCGGCGCCAAAGGCGATGAACCCCGGGGTGGCGTAAGGCAGCAGCTCGGAATAGGCCATGCCCAGCGCCGGACCCATCACGATGACGGCGGCGGCAAAGATCAGCATCGCGTAATGGTCGATGAAATGAGCCGCGTTGACGAAGCCGATCACCCTTTTGGGGCTGTTCATGGTCGAATCCTCTTGGTGCCGCATTCTTCTGGGATAGGTTATAGGGGGTAGTCCTGACGGGATGTCGCCAATGAATATCGCCGAAAAGCCAATTGCCGCCATTATGGGACGCCGCATCTCGACCGGTGACGGCATCCACATGATTGCCAACACCTACGCCAAGGGCGTCCGGCTCGACACCCACCTGCACCGCGAGGCGCAGCTGGTCTATGCGGCGCGCGGCACCATGCAGGTCACGACGCCAAAGGGCCGTTGGCTGGTGCCGCCCGACCGCGCGGTCTGGGTACCGGCGGGGCTGCCGCATGCCATCGATGTGCTGGCCGACATCGAAATGCGGACGCTGTATTTCGACCTGGCGTGGCTCAAGCGCGAGCAGCGCACCGGCAGTCTGGCGGCGGAATTCGTGGTCCGGGTGTCGCCGCTGCTGCACCAGGCGATCCTGGCGCTGTTCGACGAACACAACACGTCCGAGCGCACCACCCTGCTGATCAATCTCGCCATGCTGGAGTTGCATCAGGCCGAGGATTCCGCGACCTTCATCCCGCTGCCGCACGAACCGCGCTGCCGGCGCGCCGCCGACATCGTGCTCGCGGACCCGACCGGCGACCACGAGATCGAGACGCTGGCGCGCGAGGTCGGCACCTCGGCACGGACGCTGTCGCGGTTGTTTACGTCGGAGACCCAACTGAGCTTCAAGAGCTGGTGCCAGCGCGCCCGCATCGCGGCGGCGATCCAGAAGCTGTCGACG
>JAIEPP010000698.1 GCA_019748335.1 Xanthobacteraceae bacterium | reverse complement strand
GTGCTGGCGCAGGAACTGCCGCGTCTCGAAGATGGCCGAATCGACCGGGTCAAGGCAAAGGCACTCTTCTCTTAGAGAACGGACAGCACGCGCCGGCAGGCTGGCGTGACAGGGAGGGCATGGAATGTCGAAGGGAAGTGCAAGCGCTGGCGATGAGGCGCCCGTTTTGCGGGAAACCTGCGGTGCGGTTGCCGTGATCCGCCTCAATCGGCCAGATCGCCTCAACGCGGTCGATGCCGAGATGATCGAGGCGATCCGAACGGCGCTTGGGAACGTGCGCGACGACGCTGGCATCCGCAGCGCCGTTCTCATCGGCAACGGCCGCTGCTTCATGGCCGGTGCGGATCTGTCGGTCTTCCGTCGTGATCTGGCCACCGCGTCACGGGTTGCTGCGGGGCTGATCGACGGCTTCCATGCGATGCTGCGCGAGATACGCAGCCTGCGAAAACCGGTGATCGCGGCGGTTGCCGGCAATGTCGCCGGCGGCGGCGTTGGTCTGGCACTGGCCTGCGACCTTGCCGTGATGGCCGACGATGCCAGGCTGATCTCGGGCTATTCAAAGCTCGGGACCAGCCCGGATGCGGGCACCACGTGGTCGCTTACACGCGCTGTCGGCGCGCGGCGTGCGCTCGAACTCATGTGTCTGAATATTCCGGTGTCGGCGCAGGAAGCGCTGGCTCTTGGTCTCGTCAACCGGATGGTGCCGGCGGCTGAGCTCGCCGAGCAGGCGATCGACATGGCCCGGCGTCTTGCCGAAGGGGCACCGCTGGCGATCGCCCGCATCAAATCGCTGGTCGAGACGGCCGGCACTTCTGACTTCGACAGTCAGCTCGATCGGGAGCGAGCGTCTTTCATCGAATGCGCCGCAACCGATGAGTTCCGCGAGGGAGTCAGTGCATTCTTCGACAGGCGACCCCCGCGGTTCTAATACATCGCTACGCTGCAAGCATGTCGCGCTGTCATGTACCAAAATGTACCAACGTACCGGCGGAGAAGAAGCCCCGTGGCTGCCAGGGTATCGCCTTCATCATCACGAACGGTCTTGCCATAGCACTCGGCGCCAACCCCGACGCCGTCGCCAGACATTGCGCATAGCTTGTGAAGCTGCAGTTTGTCCCGCCATGGTCGTATGACAGGCAGTCGTGACCGGGAGGCACGATCGGTCCAGCCTGCGCCGGAGACGCCTTCATCGTGCCAATGCCCATGTTGAAAGTGCGATTGTTGAGGCTATCGCGGCCTTGTGGATCATCTTCATCGCTTGTTCTCCGTATTGTGGTCCCCGATGACGAAATGGGGGCGTGAGAACGATGATGCGCCGCCATGCGCGTTAAATTGCTGGTCGGCCATACGAGCCAGCTAACGCAATCCTAGGCCGCGCGCGATGATTCCACGTAGGATCTCGCGGGCGCCCCCGCGAAGGGAAAATGAGGGGGCGTGCAGCGTGGTGTAAGCCAGTACCGCGGAGAAATCCGTCGTCGACGACGAGGTCGGCTCGGCGCCGAGCAGGAGGCGGGCGATTTCCGGAACTTCCTGTTCGAGTACCGCGCCGAGATCCTTCACGATCGCTGCCTGCAGCGTCGGATCGGACCCGGCCTGCAGCATTCCGGCGACGGACCGGGACATCCGGCGAAGCGTCACGATATGCGCGCCGAGGCGACCGACGGTCGCCTTGGCGTGGTCCGACGGCGAATTTCCCAACGAGCGGACCATTTCAACCAGCAGTTCGAAGGAAGAAAGAAACCGCTCGGGCCCGCTGCGCTCGTTGGCAAGCTCGGAGGTGACCTGTTGCCAGCCTTCCCCGATCTTGCCGATCGCGCTGTCCGCCGGCAGGAAAACGTCGGTGAAGACCACCTCATTGAAATGATGTTCGCCGGTCAGCGCGATGATCGGCCTGACTTCGACACCCGGCGTCTTCATATCGACCAGGAACTGGCTCAGCCCCTGATGTCGCTCGCCGCCGTCTCCGGTCCGGCAGAACAGCACCATGTAATGGCTGCGATGGCCGTTGGTGGTCCAGATCTTGGTGCCGTTCACGCGGTAACCGCCGTCGACCGATACGGCCCGCGTTCGCGCAGATGCCAGGTCGGAGCCGACATCCGGCTCGCTCAACCCGATGCAGACGAAACAGGTGCCGGCGGCGATGCGCGGCAGGATTTCAAGACGCTGCTGTTCGGTACCCGAACGTAGCAACAGCGGGCCCGATTGCCGGTCGGCGATCCAGTGCGCCGAGACCGGTGCGCCATGCGCCAGCATCTCTTCGAGCACCACGTAGCGTTCGAGCGCACTGCGCTCATGGCCGCCGTAGCGCTTCGGCCAGGTCATGCCGATCCAGCCGCGCTCGCCCATTTTGGCGCTGAACTCGGCACTCCAGCCGTTCCAGCTTTCGGCGCGTTGCAGAGCCGTGGTGCCGGCCAATTCGGTCTTGAGGAAGTCGCGCACCTCGCGCCGCAGTTCTTCGGCCTCGGGCGAACGCGGCGGCGGCGCAAAGGGAAACCGGTTCATCATCGGGACGCTCCGATATCGGTGATGCCGTACCACAGCCTATCCGGACCGCCCTCGATCGCGGCCTGGCCTATTCGCGTGCTCCATTCGGTCTCGTTGCCGAACTCATCCCGCCACGACAACAGCCGCCTGGTGTAAAAGTGGAGGCTGTGTTCGTGGGTAAATCCGAACGCGCCGTGGATCTGATGGGCGATGGCGGAGCCGAGACTTGCCGCTTCGCCGCAGCGGACTTTCGCGCAGCCGATCGCGAGCGTCTCGACGCCGGCTTCGGTCACGGCCTCGGCGGCGAGGTCCGCCGCCGCATTCGCGGCCGCGGTCTGGGTCGCCAGAACCGCCAGACTTTGCTGAATGGTCTGGAATTTGCCGATCGGTCGGCCGAACTGAACGCGTTCCTGCGCGTAGCGGACACTCATCGCGGTTACCCTGGAAAGCGCGCCGGCGATCTGCTGCGTCCGCATCGCCGCACCTATCGCGCGCAGATCCAGGCGTGAGAATTCGGACAGCGCGATCTCGCTGTCCTTCAACGCCACGTCAATCGTGAAGCTGTCGCGTGGCTCGCGGGCGACATTGTCGGCGCAATCCGGCGCCATTCCATTAGTTGAGATGAGTACGACGTAAGGCCGTTCCTCGAAGTCGGCGACCGCAACGACCGTTTTGACATGACGTCCCCAGGGAACATGGCGCAGGCTGCCCGCCAGCGTCCATCGGCCATCGCTTCGCTTGAGCTTGAGCGCCGGTTGATCCGTCGAAGGCACGCTGATCGGGCCGGACGGGATTGCAATGCCCGCCTTCGCCAGCAACAGGCCCGCCAGCATGGTTTCGCCAAGCGGCAGCGGCAAAGCGTGCTCGCCCGCGGCGCGCAACACTGAGAAGGCTTCCACCGGTGAAGCGCCGAAGCCGCCGGCGTCTTCTGGAATGAGCGCGCCCGGCAGCCCGGCCGCTTCGACAGCCGACCACGCCGCATCAGGCCATTGGCCGGTTCCGGCGTCCGCCAGATCCTTCGGCTGGCAGAGGTCGCTGAACAGCCTGCCGGCCATGTCGAACAGCGGATTCTCGGTTTGCGTCATCGTTGCGTCTTTCGCGCAGTTGAAGAGGAAAGCCGCGGCTACATTCGCGACGGCAGCCACAGGATGATCGAGGGAAACGCGACGAACACCGCGATGATGAAGAGGTGCGCGATGAAATGCGGGAAGATGCCATGGAAGACGTCGGCCACCGGACGGTTCGCGTAGCGGGCGACGATAAAGCAATTGAGTCCGATCGGAGGCGTGATCATGCCGACTTCGGCGGTCACGATCTTGATGACGCCGAACCAGATCGGATCGAAACCGAGGCTCTTGATCAGCGGCAGCACGATCGGCACCGTCAGCACCAGGATGGCGATCTGGTCCATGAAGGAGCCGAGGATGATGTAGCCGCAGAGGATGAGCGTGATGATGATCCATCGCGAAACGTCGAGATGGCCGACCCAGTGCACCAGATCCTGGGTCGATTGCGTCAGGGTGAAGAAATAGCCGAAGATGCTGGCGCCGACGAGGATCATCGTGATCATGCAGGTGCCCTGCGCCGCATGCGTGAAGGCGTGCACGAGGGTCTTGCGATTGATGCGACCGCGCCAGATCGCCAGCGCGAACGCGCCGGATGCGCCGAACGCGGAAGCTTCGGTCGGGGTGGCGATCCCGGTATAGATGACAGTGGTGACGATGCCGAACAGCACCAGCATCGGGCCGACCGCCTTCAGCAGCCGTAGCTTCTCGTGCATCGGCACGTTGGTTAGCGAAGGCGCCCGCGACGGATCCTGCCAGACCAGGAAAAGAATGGTCGCCATGATCGTCAGCGTCACCAGGATGGCCGGAATGATGCCGCTGACCAGCAGCTTGCCGATATTCACCTCGGCCAGCAGGCCGTAGATCACCAGCGCCACGCTGGTCGGCAGCAGCATCGACAGCGTGCCGGAAATCGCGACCACGCCGGCCGCCATTTTCGGCTCGTAACCCTGCTTGAGCATGGCCGGCAGGCTGGTCGAGGAAAGCGTGGCCGCGGAAGCGGTGCTGGAGCCGCAAATCGCGCCGAAGCCGGCGCCGGCCAGTGCGGTCGCCATGCCGAGGCCGCCGGGCACGCGCCCGATCCAGGCCGCGGCGGCGCGAAACAGATCGTCGGCGACGCCGCTGACCAGCACCATTTCCGCCATCAGCAGGAACATCGGGATCGTCAGCAGTTCATATGATCCGACTACCGAGAGCGGCGAAGTCTGAATAATTCCCGACACCATGTCGGGACCGCCGATCAGCCAGAGGCCGGCGCCACCAGCAATTGCCATGGCGAAGCCGACCGGAGTTCCGATGGTGAGAAGGATGAAAAGGCTGAGGATGACGAAAAAGACGATCATTCGAAGGATCCGCTCTGAATGGCTTGGGCCGATCCGGCGATCGGGGGAAGCGGGATCACTTCGCGTCCGGTCGCCAGCGTGTAGACGTGACAGACCGTTGACAGGACGAGACGCAGCGTAATCATTCCCGCCCCGAGCGGCACGAACGCCGCATGGGCCCATGCCGGCCACGGGAAGACGCCGGCCAGAATGTCGTTGTCGATGTAGTTCTGCCACGCCCGGGCCGCGCCGGCTTGTGTCATCCACGCGAACAGCACCGCAGACAGCAGGCAGATCACCACTTCGCAGATGCGCCGTGCCGACGGGTTGAGATAATGATGCAGCAGGTCGACGCTGATGTGGCCGTTGACGGCGAAGGTCCGCGACAGCGCCAGAAAGAACAGTCCGACGATGACGTAGAGCGAGATGAAATCGAATGACCATCCCCAGGGACGATTGAACAGATAACGCAGTGCGACGTCGGTGGCGACGATCGACATGATCAGGAACAGCGCGACCGCCGCCAGGAACGAGGCGGCCCGTTCCACGGCGGACAGCGCGTGATCGAGGCGTTTGAGGATCATTGCGGCCGTCTCCTCATCAGGCGTAGCGGCGTATAGATCAGGACGGTGTCGCCGCGCTGCGTCAGGACGTGGTTGGTGCAGCGAACCAGGCCGCGGTGTCCTTTGGAGGCTGTGCGCAGTTCGGACACCTCGCATTCGATATGAATGGTATCGCCGACCAATGTCGGTCCCTTCACGTCGAGCTCGGCGTGCAGGAAGGCGAGACCTGTGCCCTGCATGAACGGTGTCAGCAGGCCCTCGGCGAATGAATAGACCAGCGCCGCGGGGACCACGCGCTCCCTGATCGCCATGTCGCCGCGATCAGCGTCATTGGTGAACAGCTCTTCGGTGAGCCATGTCAGGTTGACGAAGGCCGACAGGTCCGCCGCGGTAATGGTCCGGCCGGCGGTGTGAAACCAGGATCCGACGGCAAGATCGTCGAAGTAGAGGCCGCGTCCGAGCAGAGCTCCCTTTTTCGTCACGGCGCGATCTCCTCTGGCGCCATACGCGGTTCCGACGTGACCCCGGTCGCCACAAGCGCGTCGATGGTTTCGGTGGCATAGCCTGCGGCGCGCAGGATGTCGCGGCTATGCTCGCCGAGCCGCGGCGCCGGCCCGCCGATGTCGGCCGGCGATTTCGAAAACATTGTCGGCACGCCCGGCATTCGCAACGGGCCCTCGGTGGGATGTTGTTGCATCTGGAAGAAGCCCTTGGCCAGCAGGTGCGGATCGTCGACGAGCTGCTCGATGGTGCGCAGCGGTTCGACCGGAATGTCGATCGCGGAAAGAAGCGCCACCCATTCCGCGGTCGTCCGCTGCGTCATGTAGGTCGTCACCATCGCGTAGATTTCGTCGATATGTTTTGAGCGGCTGGTGATGGTGGCGAAGCGGGGATCGCCGGTGAAAACCTCGGGCTCGCCGATCGCCGTGAAGAAGCGGCGCCACTGCCTGTCGCTGTAGACCAGCGCACAGACGTAGCCATCTTTGGTGGGGTAAGGCCGCCGGTCATGCGACAGCAGGCGACCATATCCCATGTCGCCCAGCGCGGGCTCGAACAGGCCTCCGCCCATGTGATCGCCGAGCACGAGTTGCGCCATGGTCTCGAACATCGGGATATCGATGCGCTGGCCTTCGCCATGGCGCTCGCGGTGCCAGAGCGCGGCGGTGATGGCGCCGACGGCCCAAATACCGACCACGCGGTCGGCGATTGCCAGCGGCGCGTAGCGGGGGGCGGGATTGCCGGCGCGCTGCACCAGGCTCGGAATCCCCGTGCCGCCCTGCATCAGGTCGTCATAGGCCGGTCGCGCGGCATAGGGGCCGTCCTGACCGTAGCCAAACAGGCCAGCATAGATGATCTTCGGATTCGAGGCTGCAACGTCGGTATAGCCAAGCATCAGGCGTTCCATCACCTGCGGTCGCAGATTGTAGACCAGCACGTCAGCGGTCTCGACAAGCTTCAACAGTGCTTCACGGCCCTGCCTCTGCTTGAGATCGAGTACGATGCTCCGCTTGCCGCGATTGGCCTGCAGAAATATCGAACCCATGCCGGGGTTGCGGAATGGCCCGATACCGCGGACCGAATCGCCTTCGGGAGATTCGATCTTGACCACGTCGGCGCCCATATCGCCGAGAATCTGCGTGGTGTACGGCCCCATTAGAACGGTGGTGAGATCGAGGATTTTCAGACCGGCGAGGGGGCCTGTCATTTGCCAAGCCCTCTCAGTCTGCATCTGCGGTGCGAGAACCGCGGAAACAACGGGGAAGTCGGTTCACTTGAGCGCGCTCTCGAACGCGGCGAGAACTTCCGATCCGGGTTTGCCGCGGCCGTCGAGTTCCTTGGCCCACTCCTTGCTGACGTCGACCATCTGGGCCTGGATGCGCGCCTTGTCGGCGGCGCTGAAATCGACCTCAACCACGCCGCGGGCCTTGAGCTTCTCCTGGTCCTGCAACTCGTTGCGTTGAGATATTTCGCAGCCGCGCTCGGTGGTCTCGCGGCCGACCCGCAGCATCGCCTCCTGGACATCGGGCGGCAGGGTCTTCCAGCGCTTCTCCGCAATCACATAGGTAACGACGAAGCTGCCGAAATTGGCGCCGACCGAAGCCGATTTGATCAGGTCCTGCACGTCGTAGGAAAAGATGCTCGAATATGGAAACAGCATGCCGTCGATGGTGCCGCGCGACAGCGACTGATAGACGTCGGGGGAGGCGATCTGCAGCGATACGGCGCCGAGCTTCTGAACTGCAAGCTCCTTGGCCTTGCCGGAGGTGCGGATCTTCAGGCCCTTGAGCGTGTCGATACCGGGAAACGTCGCGCTGCGCAGAAAGATCTGGTAGGGTGGAAGCACGATGGTGAACAGCAACCTGACGCCGGCCGGCTCCAGTTCCCGCTTGGCGATGATGCCGTCGGTCGCCAACTTGTAGAATGCCGCCGTGCCTTCGCACGATGTGGAAAAACGCAAGGGAAGTTCGGCGACGACCGAGAGCGGGAGCTTGTCGGTCACAAACGACGGCGCGACGTAACCGATGTCGACGACGCCGGTCTGGGTGAGGGAGAGCAGATCCTTGGCCTTTCCCAGCTGTTCGGACGGATAGTATTGAAACGCGATTTTATTGCCGGTCTCCTTGGCGACGCGGTCCATGTACCATTTCGTGACCTGCTCGCTGATGTAATGTCCGCCGGGAAATGAATCCGCCACGCGAAGAGTAAGCGGATCGGCGGCATATGACGGCGTGATCGAAACCATCGCGAGCGGCCCTGCAAAGAGGGCGGCTAAGATACCTGGCATTTTCCTCATTGACGTTCTCCCGTTTTTTTCTTGCTTTATTGCCTGGAAATTCAGCCGGCATCGGCGATCGAGCGGCAAGCGCGCTGCAATTGATCGGCCCTGACGGCAATCTCATCCTTCATGCGGTAGCGCGGCGCTGCCAGCGCGACCGCAAAGTGTTCGTCGTTGATCTTCATGGCGACGGCGACGGCCATTACGTCCGCGACGCTCTCGCCGTCGTTGAGGCAATAGCCGCGCTTCAGCGACTTGGCGATGTCGGTCGCGTAGGCGGTGGCCGAGGACAGCGTCTGCTTGGTGTATTTGGTGAATTTCAGCTTGGCGATCACGGCTTTGCGCTCCGCCTCCGGAAGCTGGCCGAGCAGGGCCTTGCCCATCGAATTGGCGTGCAGGTCGCGGATTTCGCCGACCACGGCCGAATAGCGGATTCGATGCGGCGATTCGAACACTTCCATGTACACGACCTTGTCGCCGCTGCGCTTCGACAGCACGACGGTTTCGCCAGTCTGGTCGCGCAATTCCGACAGCGCATGGGAAACGCGCGTGCCGATCGGGTCGTGCTGCGCGATCGTGGTCACGAGCTGGAGCATCCGCTTGGTCGGATACAATCCGCGGCGGGATCCCAGCGAATAGAGAAATCCGCGTGCTTCGAAGGTGCGAACCAGGTTGAAGCAGGTCGAGACCGGCATCTTCATCTGGCGTGCGAGATCGGACAGCGTGATAGGCGCCTGCATGCGCGCAAACGTCTCGAAGAGGTCGAAGGTGCGTGAGGCCGACTTCATCGTGTTTTCACTATTGTGAAAGGTCATTCATCAATTGGAATAAGGTAAAACCCGGGCGCGGTGGGGAGTCAAGCAGGGTTTGCGATCCCGCGATGCCGGATGCGCGTCGCCGCGACGTGAAACTGCGGCGCCGTTTCGTCCGGTTAGCAGCGCCAGATACGACCCCGTCGAACTTATTTCGTGGTCAGCGCAATGGCTTTGGTCGCAGCGAACCCGTCGATGTCGGAGTCGGAAAATCCCCATTCCAGCAGCGCCTCGCGGGTGCTGGTACCCGGTGCTTCCGGAGGCCGCGGCAAAGCGGGCTTGGTCCTTCCGAACCGCGGCGCGGGCGCAGGTTGGATCACGCCGTCGATGTCGACGAATGTCTGACGCAGCTTGTTGTGGGGATGCTGGGGCGCCTCGGCCATGGTCAGCACCGGGGCAAAACAGGCGTCGCTGCCCTCCAGCGCCGCGCACCACTGTTCCCGGGTGCGGGTCTTGAAGGCCGCCGCAATCCGCGCGCGCAGCTCCGGTCCGTCCTCGCCGGGCTCGATACCGAGCAGCCGGAACAGATCCGCCCGGAATTTCATCTCGATCGCGGCAACCGACACGTAGAGGCCATCGGCGCAGGGATACACTCCGTAGATTGCGGATCCGCCATCGAGAATGTTGGTGCCGCGGTCCAGGCTGTACAAACCCGCTGCGTGCAACCCGAAGAACATCGTCATCAGCGATGATGCGCCGTCGGTCATGGCGGCATCGACGACCTGTCCCTGGCCGGAATGCCTGGCTTCCAGCAACGCGCACGCCATGCCGAAGGCGAGGTAGAGCGCGCCGCCGCCGAAGTCGCCGACGAGGTTGAGCGGCGCAACCGGCGCTTCGCCGGCGTTCCCGATTGCCGACAACGCGCCGGTCAGCGCGATATAGTTGAGGTCGTGCCCGGCGGCCTGCGCCAGCGGTCCCTCCTGACCCCAGCCCGTCATCCGGCCATACACCAGCAGTGGGTTACGCGCGAGCGCCACCTCCGGTCCCAATCCCAACCGCTCCATGGTGCCGGGGCGAAAGCCTTCGATCGAAGCATCCGCACGTGCCACCAGTTGCAAGGCGAGATCGATGCCGGACGGCTGTTTGAGATCGATGGCGATCGAACGCCGCCCACGCATCAAGAGGTCGAACCGGGCGGGCTTGTGGACCCCGAGATCGCTCGGTGCGGTTCGATCGAGACGCACCACTGTCGCGCCCATGTCGGCCAGCAGCATCGCGGCCATCGGTCCCGGACCAATACCTGCGAACTCGACCACGCGTATTCCCGCCAGCGGTCCCATTGTCTCAACTCCCAAATGTTGTCCGCGGTTAGCGGTTGTTCCTGAAATCAGCCTTGCGCTTGGCGTGAAAGGCGTTGACGCCTTCGGCGAATTCCTTGCTGCCGAATGCCACGGCCTGCGCCATCGCTTCGGAGGCAAAGAAATCGTTGATCGGCCCGTAGGCATTGTTGAGCAGCATCTTGGTCAGGCCGAAGGAGGTCGCGGGCCCGGCGGCCAACTCGCTCGCGAGCTGCATGGCGTCAGCGACCAGCGCAGCGGCGGGGACCATGCGCTTGGCGATGCCGATGCTGACGGCCTCGGTGGCCTCGATACGGCGATTGGTGAGGAGAATATCCTTGGCGCGGGCGGTGCCGATGCTGCGTGGCAGTGTCAGCGCGAGCCCGAGATCCGGAACCGCGCCGAGGCCCGGAAAGGCCGCTCGAAAGTAGGCATTGTCTGCGACGATCGCGATGTCGCACAACAGTGCTAGCGAAAAGCCGGCCCCGGCTGCCGCGCCGTTGACGGCGGCCACAACGGGCTTTTCACCGGTCAGAATGCGTTGTGACCATGCGTAGCTCCGATGCATGCGGGCCCGCACCGACGGCGCATCGCGATCGTTCATGTTGTTGAGGTCGCCGCCGGCGCAGAACGCTTCCTCTGAGCCGGTGATCACCAGACAACGCACGGTGCTGTCGTCCATCAGAGTGGGGATCGCCGTTTCGAGGCCGGCCTTGATGTCGGGACCGAGGGCGTTGCGGGTGCGCGGCCGGTTGAGGCGCACCAGGGCGACGTCGGCATGATGTTCGACAATGACGGCGTCCGTCTTGTTATCCCTGGCTGTCATCTCTTCCTCCCAACAGGTGCGGTTTTCCGGATTCTTGTGAATTTCAGCTCGTCGCGCAGGATTAGAACGAAAATTTGAAAAATGAAACTCAATTTCGCATATTGAGTCCTGCCGACGGCGTGTATACGATGACCGCCAAATAATCGACGATATCGGGGAAACGATGAACCTGACGATGGGCCTTCGAAAGGCGATCGCGTTCGGCGGCGACGCCGAGGCGCTGGTATGCGGCGATGTACGTCTCGACCATCGCACCTTTGTCGATCGCGTCGCACGCCTCGCCGCTGCCTTGCGCGACCTCGGAATGGGCGAGGGCGACCGGGTGGCGATGCTGGCGGCCAACGGCCAGCACTATATCGAATATTATTTTGGCGTGTTGTGGGGCGGCGGCGTCATCGTCCCGATCAATTCGCGTTTCGCGCTTCCGGAAATGATCGAGCAGATCCGCGACGCCGGCCCCACGATTCTGATCGTGGACGGGAATTTTGCCGAGACCGGCGCGCAACTTGCCGAAGCCGCGCCGTCGGTCAAGGCGTTGCTGTACGCGGGCGCCGGCAAGGCGCCCGGGAAGGCACTTGATTACGAAGCCGTGCTCGCGGGCACGAATCCGTGCGAGGATGCACTCAGGGGCGGCGATGACCTTGCGTGCATTTTCTACACCGGGGGGACCACGGGCCGTTCAAAAGGCGTGATGCTCAGCCATCGCAACCTGTGGGCCAATGTCGCGGTGACGGCCGGGCGCCTCGGTTTCGACGAGAGCATGGTCAGCCTGCACGCCGGGCCGCTGTTTCATCTCGCCGCCGGTGCGCGGGTGTTCACGACGGCCATGCTTGGCGGGAAACACGTTGTGATACCGCGCTTCACGCCGGTTGACGTGCTCAATGCCATCGCGCGCGACAAGGTCACCGTGGCGACCTTCGTACCGACGATGCTGTCGATGCTGCTCGAACTTCCTGACCTCAATTCCTACGACCTGTCGAGCTTGCGAATGATCACTTACGGCGCCTCGCCGATGCCGGAAGCGTTGCTGACCGAATGCATGAAGCGCTTTCCCGCCGTCCGGTTCGCGCAGTCCTACGGCATGAGCGAACTGTCGCCGGTGGCGACAATTCTCGGGCCGGAAGACCATTTGCCCGATGCGCCGAAGCGACGTCTTCGATCGGCCGGGCGTCCGCTCTGGTCAGCCGAGGTGAGGGTGGTCGATGAAAAGGATTGCGAACTGCCGTTCGGGAAGGTCGGCGAGATCGTCGTGCGCGGTCCGATGGTGATGCAGGGTTACTGGAATAAGCCCGAACTCACCGCGGAAACCTTGCGGGGTGGCTGGATGCACACCGGGGACTCCGGATATTTCGAACCCGATGGTTACCTCTATATCGCCGACCGGATCAAGGACATGATCATATCGGGCGGGGAGAACGTCTATTCGACCGAGGTCGAGAATGCGATCTGTTCCCATCCTGGCGTGCTGCAATGTGCCGTTATCGGGATTC
>JAIEPP010000158.1 GCA_019748335.1 Xanthobacteraceae bacterium | reverse complement strand
CGGCAAATTCCTCGCCGCGTTCGTCAAGACGCTGCCCTACAGCTACGTGTTCGGCATCGTGCCGGCGCTGATGATGGGCGCGGTCGACGACATCCTGTTTCACGTGCCGCGCATCAGGCCCGTGGTCCGGATGGTGATCATGGGCTGTCTCGGTTTCGCGCTCGCGGAATTGCTCTATGGCTCGCGCGGGCCCGACACCGGCGCGTTGCAGTTCCTGCTGTATGGCATCGTCGGCCTGGTGCCCGCGACGATCTCGTCCTGGCTCGCGCATAAATATGCCGACGAGCCGCAACCGGCGCATTCGACGTAGGACGCGCGCGTTTCGGTCACAAAGGGCGATTGTGTTCGTTAGCCCGTATTCCTGACCGCTTGAGCGAGCATGGCGTAAAGCTGGTTCTTGGTGAGTTCGTTCTGCTGCCGCACGACCGGCTTTTTCCGCGACACCACCCTGTCCATCGGGCGGGTACAGGCCGCCGACTGCGCCGGTTTTGATTTAGGGGCCGACACGATCCTGGGGCTGGCGGTTGGCGGCTTGTGACCGCGCTTCAGGCCCATGCGCTTCAGCTTGGCGCATACGGCATTGCGGCTCTGCCCGAGGCTGCGTGCGATCTCCCCGGCGCTCTGGCCGTTGGTCCAGAGTTTTTCGAGCGCTGCTATTTCTTTCGCATCCCAACTCATGGGAATTGTTTATACGCCGATTGCGATCTGCGCGCTAGTCGGTCGCGCCTGAGTCGCTCACGCGATGATCTCGCCGTCAACGAAGGGATCGTAGACGGTTGTCACTGCGCAACGTTTGCCATGGAGCGCACAACGGACTCACGTCGGGCGTCGCGTCACCGCGCGGTGTCGGCGATAATCGCCCGGCGATTGGCCGACCCAGCGCCGGAAGGCATGATTGAACGCGCTGACTTCGGAATAGCCGAGCGAGAAGGCGATTTCCGCCAGCGCCAGCGTCTCGTTTTCCAGCAGGTTCAGCGCCAGCGTCTTGCGCACGTCGTTCTGCAGGTCGGAGTAGTTCACGCCGGCATCCTTCAGCCGCCGCTGCAGCGTTCGCACCGAGGTGCCGGTCGCTTTGGCCAGGTGCTCGATGCCGCCCTCGCCCTTGACCAGCATGCGGGCGATCTCGCGGCGCAATGGCTCGATCTCGCCGCGCTGCTCCGGCAAGGCGGCGAGCCGTAGATCGCCGTAATGGCGCATCAGGGCCTCGATCATGGCGTCCGCTGTCGCCATCGGTCGCTTGAGCAGGCCGGCGTCGAACCGGATGCCGGCCCAGGGATGGCCGACCCGGATGTTGTCGCCCATGATATCCGCGCGGGTGCGGCGTTGCGCCGGCGTTTCGTCAGCCAACTGCGGCAGCAGGACTTCCTGCGGGGTCCAACTGGGATCGCCGAGCCCGGCGCGCACGAGGTTGCACGCGAAGGCGATCGCCCAGTCGCCCTTCTGCCGGTACGACATCATCAGCGGGTCGATATAGTAGGAATACACAAAGGCGATCCCGTCGCTGACTTCCATGCCGTGCACGGTGGCGTCGACCATGGTGGGCAGATAGCGCCCGATGGTTTCGAAGGCTTCGCCGACCGTGCGCGAGGCCAAAGCGGCGTTGCCGACGACGCCGACATGCCTCGGTTCGTACCGGGCGCCGAACTTCAAACCGAATTGCGGATCGGCCACGAGTTCGGCGCAGATCTCCAGCAGTTCCAGATAGCGGATCAGCGGCACGCGCCGATCGGGATCGGTCAGGTCGCCGGGCGCGAGCCCGGCGCGGCGCAAGGCTTCGTCCGCGTCGGCACCGCGCGAACGCATGTAGGCGTCAAGGCCATAGACGACGCTGGCCAGATTGATGGTCGGCGCCGCGAGCCTGGGCGCGGCGGGTCTTTCCGGCGTCATTGGCGCGATCTCGCAAGGCTTTGGCGGAGTATATCAAGACCATCATACCTTTGCCGACTACTTCAAGCGCGCGGAATACGGCCGTTCCGGCCGTCCCACCCGGAGTCACGGCGCCGTCCTGGCGAAAATTCCCGGCCGGCACGAGCCGCGCCGGAATCCTCCATGCTCTCAAAGGATCCAGCTCATGTTTTCGACGTCCATTACCCGGACCTTCAGGCTCACAACGCCCATCGTCAATGCGGGCATGGCGATGATCGCGCGTCCTGCTCTCGCGGCCGCGGTCTGCGAAGCCGGCGGGCTCGGCACGATCGGGGCCGACATCAATCCACCCGACGTCGTGCGCGATCTCGCCCGACAGACGAAGGCACTGACAAAGCGGCCTTTCGGCGTCGATCTGATCGGCGACTTCGTCACCGATGAACACCTGTCCGTCCTCATTGAGGAACAGGTGGCGCTTGCCATCTTTTTCTGGACGTTACCGACGCCGGCGCATGTCGAACGGTTGAAGCAGGCCGGGGTCAAGGTCTGGATGCAAATCGGCCGCGTCGCCGAAGCCGAGCAGGCGGCCGCACTCGGCGCCGACGCACTCATCGTCCAGGGCGCGGAGGCCGGCGGGCACAATCGGGCCGAGGCCTCGACCATGACGCTGTTTCCGCGCATCCGCAGGCGCTTCCCAGGTCTGCCGTTGCTCGCCGCGGGCGGCATCGTCGATGGTACGACCATGGCCGCGGCACTCGTTCTCGGGGCCGACGCCGTATGGTGCGGCAGTCGCTTCCTCGCCGCCCAAGAGGCGGAAGCGCACGATTCCTACAAGGCGCGCGTGCTGTCTGCCGATGTCGGCGATACGGCAATCCTGTCGATCTACGGTCCCGAGTGGCCTGATCAGCCGATGCGATCCATCATCAACGACGGCGCACGCGTGGCGCTGGGACGGGAAGCCGAGGCCATTGGCGAGGCAAAAGGCCAGATCATTGGCTCGACGATCCTCAACGGCCAGACGATTCCGACACCGCGCTACAGCGCCATCCTGCCGACGCGCGGTTTCCACGGCGACATCGAGCAAGCTTGCCTGACCGCCGGACAAAGCGCCGGCAACATCGGCGAGATTCTGCCGGCCGGCGAGATCATCCGGCGGATGACAAGCGAGGCGAGGGTGGCACTCGATCGTCTGGCTGCCAACAGGGAGGCCGCTTGATGCGGTCTTCGCGGCGCGATGATTTCGCGCTGCGAGTGGCTTTGCCGATCGCGCCGCTTGCGATGGTCGATGGCGCCAGTGCTGTGTGCGCGGTGCCGTCGGCCCGGCAATGAAGACGAGGCCCGGAGTGCCCCCCGGAAATCCGGGCCTCGTAACGGCGGCAGTCCATCCCCGGCGTGATCGCCGAATGCATGTCCCCGACTGCGGCGCCAGACTTGTAGGTTTTGTTTGGCGCTCTGGCTAACCCGTATGATTACGGTGTGGACGGCGCGGCGGAATTTCGGCGTGCGCCTTCGTCGTCAGGCTGCGCTCTCGCTTGAGTCGCTTCGCGCGCAACAACGATGTGGCGAAAACGCCTGCGAGGGCAAACGAAATGCAAAACTTCGGGCAGAACATGCCGCGAGAACACCTGGTGCTGTCATCGTCCGCGAAGGCGGACGATCCAGAGACGCCAATGATTGAGTCGATAAGCCGCAAAGTACTGGATCCCCCGCCTGCGCGGGGACGACGATAGTAACTCCGTCATTGCGAGCGCAGCGAAGCAATCCATCTCGCCATGCGAAGAAAGAATGGATTGCTTTGCGGCGCTCGCAATGACGTTGATGGTTTATCGAGCAATGACGAAGGAAGCGTTCACCCGTTACTCGATGTGCAACAAAAGCGGCGGACCTTTCGATCCGCCGCTGATGTGATGCAGTACGATTACGTCATCGAATGTGGGTCTTTTTTGTTTGACGCGTTTTCTTGGCGCGAACCGGTCTCCACTTCGCTCGAAAACGCTTCAGGTCCCGTTGGCGCGGCAGCGGCCGTAGGGGCCGAGGTACCAGCCGCGCGGGCAGGCGTGCGCGGCGGGGTTGGCGTAGTTGCGGCGGCATCCGCCATAGGGGCCGCGATGCCAGCCGGCGCCGCAGCCGCCAGCGACTTCGATCACGTCGCTGTTGGCGATGGACGCGGCCGGTGCGAGCGGCAGCGCGTTGGCGCCGCTGACGAGGGTGGCGAGAACGAAGGCGGTGGCGATCAGTCTGTTCATGAAGTGTCTCCTGATGTGGCGATTTCTGATTCAATCAGAACCGATGGAGCTCTAGCCGCCGGCGAAGGCGATGCCGGCGCGGACCTCGGCGATGGCCTGGTCGATCAGGCCGAGCGCCTTTTCGCGATGGCCGCCCTTGTTCGGGGTTGCGGCGGCGAGTTCTGCGCGCGCCGATTGCAGCAGCGTGATGGTCTCACCCATATGCGGTTGCGCGCCGATGGCGTAGCCGATGCCCACGCTGGCGGCGATCGCGGTACCGAGCAGCGCCTTGCGGGCGAAAGATGTCGTCATCTCGAGGTCTCCTCTGGGTTTTCCGGGCGCAGACCATTTCGGCTGCCGGCCGGCGGCGGCCTTCCGGCGGCCACGGTCGCGGCATCGGTAAGCCCGCGCTGGCGCGCCGTCTTGGACTGGCGAGCGCCGGGGGCCAGCCGTTTTGGACTGTCCGGCGCTATTTCTTCACAGGGGCGTGTGCTCCCCCTTCATCCGGCGTTCATCCAGCGGCGGCCAGACTGGCGCCGCCTTACTGGAATGGCCTCACCAGACGCTCCCCCGCCGATGCCCGTGCTGAAGAAAATGCTGTCGACCGACATGCTGCCGCAGGGGTTGAGCGAGCGGCAGCGCTTCATCGCGTTTGCCGAACTGTTCGAACATTTTTCCAACACCGGCGAACTCGATCCGGCCGACGACGTGCCGTTTCGCGCGGCGATGAACTCGATCCATGTCGGGACCACCATGCTCGGCCGCTGCGACGGCACCTTCACCACGGTGCGACGCGAGAAGCGCCAGGTGCTGGCGACCAACGACGACCGCTATTGCCTGGCGCGCAACACCGGCAGCCGCGAGGCGCGGGTCACCCATCGCGGCCGCGAATTCGTGATGCGGCCGGGATCGATGGTGCTGCTCAAGCTCGACGAGCCGTTCTTCTCGGCCGACGGCGCCAGCGAAAAGCGTTTTACCAATGTGCACCTGCCGACGGCGACGCTGAGGGCCATGGTGTCCTGTGTCGACGATCTGGTCGGCCGCGAGCTTGCGCCCGGCGGCGCGCTGTCGCTGGCGATGGACTACAGCGACCTGCTGCTGCGTCATCCGGGCGCCGTCGACGAGGCCGGCTTTGCCATCGCCTCGCATCTGATGGATCTCGCCGCCCTTGGTCTCGGCGCCCGCGGCGATACGGCGGCCGAGGCAAGGCGCGGCGGGGTCCGCGCGGTCAGGCTGAAGGCTGTCTTGATGATCCTGGAAGCGCGCTACACCGAGCCGGATTTTTCCGCGCAAAAGCTCGCGGCCGCCGCCGGCCTGTCGGAGCGCTACGTCAACGAATTGCTGTACGAGGCCGGCGCCAGTCTGACGTCGCGGCTCTTGGAACTGCGCCTGCGCCGGGCGGCGGAATGGCTGGCGCAGCCCGGCGACCGCCGCATCAGCGACATCGCCTTCGACTGCGGCTTTAACGACCTGTCCTATTTCAACCGCTGCTTCCGCCGCCGCTTTGGCCTGACGCCATCGGCGGCAAGGGGCCGTTAACGCGCGTATTCCGCAAAAGTGGAAGCCGGTTTTGCGAACAGAATACGCGCAAACCAATAAGTGATATTTTGACGCAACTTGCGCCGCGCCTTGGCGTTACCATCTGATGACGATGTCAAACGAAGATATTATTACGCCGCCGCGTTCCCGTTCCGAACGGCCTTCGCAAGGTCCATTCCGGCCCCGCGCGCAAGGCCGCGGCCCTGTGATCGATCAGGACGGCCGTGAAATCCCCGATGCCGGGCTGCGTTCGCCGTTCGAGGGATTTCGGTTCGATTTCGGCAATGGTGCGGCCAACCCGTTCGCCAACCTGACGCGTGAGCAGCGGCTGGCGCGGCTGGACGCGATCGCAAAACTGCTCGACGTCGCCTTCATCCTGCCCGGCACCAACATCCGCTATGGCATCGACGGCCTGATCGGGCTGATTCCCGTGGTCGGCGACATCATCACGACCGCGATCTCGCTGTGGCTGGTGCGCGAGGCCCGGGCGCTCGGCGCGCCCTGGCACATCACGGCGCGGATGCTGGCGAATGTCGCGGTCGACGGCGTGATCGGGATCGTGCCGATCGCGGGCGACGCCTTCGACGTCATGTTCCGCGCCAATGTCCGAAATGTGCGGATGCTGAAGAAATGGATGGATCGGCAGCCGCGCGCGTGAGCCGTCAAACGCGGCACAAAAAAATATGCCCCCGGACCGGGTCCGGGGGCACATCGATTGGAGATACGAGGATGTCAGGCGGCGTCGGCATCCGCGGGCGCCGGCTCGGGCGCGCGGGGGCGACGCTCCAGCGGGAACGCTTCGCTCTCGTACAGGGTACGGATGCCGCTCTGGTCGAAGCGCGCTTCCTCGACTTGCAGATAGGCGCCGTTCAACGAGTCCGCCGGCAATTCCTCGATCGCGAAGCGAACCGCTTCGGCTGCGGTGCCAAATCGCCGATAGGCAAAGCCAGCCCGCTTTTTCTTGCGGATTGCGGCGGGGAAGAGTTCGGCGGCGGTATCGTAACTGAAGGGACGCATGGTCACTGACCTCAATCTTTTTGGCTCTCGCGTGGAGCGAATGTGGATTGGATGACGGTGGGCCGCATCCCGGCGGCGCGCCGTGCTCGTCATTTCGACCCCCAATATAAGCCTGTTTGACAGAAATGCGACTCCTGAAGGGGCTCATCGGGGGTGATGATGAATCCACGCATGGCTACCCAGGCTTTAAAATAAAGCCAGTAATTTCAAATATTTATGTGGTTTACAGCTTCCCGAGCAGCAGCAGGACGATCAGCACGATTAAAATCACGCCGCCAAGCCCCATCCCGGAATGTCCGAGACCATAGCCATAGCCGCCGAAACGGCCCGAAAAGCCGCCGAGCAGGAAAATAATCAGGATGATGATGAGTATCGTTCCAAGCGACATGGCAGTCTCCCCTACGGGTCGCGGGCGCCCGCGGAAACGCCCCGCGGCCCGGAACAAAGCATATTCCGGGCCGCGAGTCCGCTAGTGATCCGCCGAAAACTATTGGGAGACCGTCACTTCTTGCTGTCGTCGATCGGCAGTACCTTCAGCGGCGTCGCATAGGGCTCGACGCGGAGCGAGTCGGTGGCGAGCAGGCCGATCTTGTGCAGCGGCGCCTGTTCGAGGTCGCCGGTCGAGGATTTGTGGACCGCATATTGCCAGACGCTCATCGAGCCCTTGGCGATCAGCATCTTGGCAATGCCGCCGGCGTTCTTGCCGTCGACCTGCGCCAGATCGTCGTCGGAGATCCCGATCACGATCTCGTCCTTCTGGGTAATGACCTTGAACAGGGAAACCTTGTCGGCGGCTAGGGCAGGCTCGATCACAACGCTCTCCATGATGAGGGCTGCGAGGCCGAGACCGAACAGCAACCGTTTGGACATGTGCATCTCTACTTCCTTGTGGCTCGCGCGCGGAGCAAAGCCAGCAAATGCAACGAAAAACCCCGCGCGACCTGCTCTTGGTCGCACGGGGCATGGAATGCGTTCGATGTAATCCGAAACTATTTCGGTTGCAGCTTCAGCGCCGCCGAATTGATGCAGTAGCGCAGGCCGGTCGGGCCGGGGCCGTCGTCGAAGACATGGCCGAGGTGGCCGTTGCACTTCGAGCACAGTACCTCGGTGCGGACCATGCCGTGGGTGACGTCGCGTTCCTCGTCGACATGGCTGTCGACGGCGGGCGCGGTAAAGCTCGGCCAGCCGCAGCCGGAATCGAACTTGGCATCGGACTCGAACAGCGTCTGGCCACAGCCGGCGCAGGTATAGGTGCCCTTGCGGTGCTCGTGCTCATATTCGCCCGAGAACGGCCGCTCGGTGGCCTTCTCGCGCAGCACCGCATACTGCATCGGCGACAATTCGCGGCGCCACTCGGCTTCGCTCTTCTCGACCTTGGCGGAAGTCGTCTTGGTGTCGGACATAATGTGCTCCTTCGGGTTCATCCGTCATTGCGAGCCAACGGGTCGGGCGAATGCCCGCCCGATGACAGGCTCCGCGAAGCAATCCAGCCTTGTGGCAGAAGAAAGTCTGGATCGCTTCGTCGCTTACGCTCCTCGCAATGACGGTTTTCAGTTGGTGACCTTCACGCTGCTCACCAGCGTCGGCTTCTCGATGTAGTTGTCGGCAAAAATCTTCTTCAGATTCTCGACCTTCGGGATGTCGTTATAGGCAATATAGGGCTGGTTCGGGTGCAGCGTCAGGTAGTCCTGGTGATAGGCCTCGGCGGGGTAGAATGCCTCCAGCGGGCCGATCTTGGTGACGATCGGCTTCTTGTAGACCTTGGCGGCGTTGAGCTGGGCGATATAGGCCTCCGCGACCTTCTTCTGCTCGTCATTGGTGGTGAAGATCGCCGAGCGGTATTGTGTGCCCGAATCCGGCCCTTGCCGGTTCAGCTGGGTCGGATCGTGCGCGACCGAGAAGAAGATCTGCAAAATCTTGCCGTAGCTGATCTTCTTCGGGTCGAACTTGATCTCGACCGATTCCGCGTGCCCGGTGGTGCCGTTGGAGACCGTGCTGTAGTCGGCGGTGGCCTTGGAGCCGCCGGCGTAACCGGACACGGCATTGACCACGCCCGCGGTGTGCTGAAACACGCCCTGGACGCCCCAGAAACAGCCGCCGGCGATCACGGCGGTCTGGATGCCGCCGGTCGCTTGCGCGTCAGCGGCCGGAGCGGGGATGATCACGGCATCTTCCGCGGCCAGCGAGGGGGCTGCGGCGAACGCGGCAATGGCCAGCGCGCCGATGGCGGCAGCGCACAGCGAAAGGCGGCTGAATTGGCTACGGGACATGATTTCCTCGTGGGGTGAGCGGATTGGATGTCAGTTTAGACCGGGAACCGGGTTTCGCAATCGCCGCGGTTTCCCCCGATGTCCCAAGATACGGCCGACGTCCGATATTGTTACGGCTCGCGCCACACGAGTTCGTGAATAATAAGCGTATATGCGCAAGGTGTTAGGGCGAGGACGGGCCGCGCTTGACCCGGTCTCGCGTGATCCCACAATGAACCGGCGGTCGCGTGCTGCGACCAAAATTCATCCGCCGGAGCGTCTCGCGAATGTTGCGCGCCTTATTCCTGCTCGCCGTCACGCTCGTTGCCGCCGGTCCGGCGCGGGCGGCCGGCGATATCGACGCCTGCCGGGATGTCGCAGCCGATCCCGCCGCCCGACTCGCGGCCTGCGAGACGGTCATCGCCGACGACAAGATTACCGGAAGACCAGGGCGTCCGCCTTCTGGGTTCGCGGCGACAGCCTGATGAAGAAACGCGATTACGACAATGCGATCGCGGCTTTCAGCGCAGCCCATGATGCCGACCCCGACAACGTCGGCTACCTCAATTCGCGCGGCATCGCCTATATGAGCAAGGGCGACGACGAGCATGCGCTCGCCGATTACGATCTCTGCCTGCAAATGCGTCCGAATTTCGGGAATGCCTATAACAATCGCGGCATCATTTTTCTGCGCAAGCTCGACTTTCAGCGTGCTTTCGTGGAATTCGACGCCGCCGTCAAATCCGGCGTGAGCGGCCCAAGCCGCTACCTCCATCTCTACAACCGCGCGCGTTCGGAAACGCTGCTCAGGCAATACGACGCCGCACTTGCCGATTTTTCCGAAGCGCAGAAGCTCAATGCGGATGGCCCGCAGGTTCCGACGGGCCGCTGCATTACCTATACGGAGATGAAGAGATTCGACGAGGCGCTGGCGGACTGCAATGCGGTGCTGGCAAAAACGCCAAAAAGCGTCCACGTGCTGACCAGCCGGGGCAATGCCTACCTTGCCAAGGGTGACCTCGACGCAGCAATTGCCGATTTCAACGAGGCGATCAAGATCGCGCCGAACAACATCCGGGCGCATGCCGGGCGCGGGCAATATTACGAGAAGAAGGGCGACGCCGCGGCTGCGCGCTACGATTACCGCTCCGCGAGCGCCGCGCTGACCAAGGTCGACGATACAGATACCGCGGTCGCGCGGCGGCTCGCAAGGGACCGGCTGGCGGCGATGGTCGCGGCTGCGCCGCCTTCCCCCGCATCCGTCAAGCCAGGTCAGGCGAAAGGCGCGGCGCCGGCGGTGCCGGCCGGTCCGCGCAAGGTTGCGCTGATCGTCGGCAACGGCGCCTACAAGAATGTGCAGCAGCTCGACAACCCGCCGAAAGACGCCCGATTGATCGCCGAAACCTTTCGCGGCCTTGGCTTTGCGACGGTGACGCTCGCTCCCGATCTGACCCGCGACAAATTCTTCGCAGCATTGCGCGAGTTCGGCGCGGAAGCCGAAAAGTCGGACTGGGCGGTAGTTTACTATGCCGGTCACGGCATGGAAATCGGCGGCGTGAACTATCTGATTCCGACCGACGCGAAACTGGCGGCCGACCGGGATGCGGAGACACAGGCCGTCGCGCTCGAACAGGTGATCGGTGCGGTCTCCGGCGCCCGCAAGCTGCGGCTGGTGATGCTGGACGCCTGTCGTGATAATCCATTCGAAAAAACGATGCAGCACAGCATCGCGTTGAAGCTGGTCAGCAAGGGTCTGTCCAACATCGAACCGGAAGCAGGCTTCATGGTGGTCTACGCCGCCAAGCATGGCGAAACCGCGCTCGACGGTGATTCCGCCAACAGTCCGTTTGCGACGGCGCTGGCGCGCGACATCAGGGAGCCGAAAGTCGAGGTGCGAAAGCTGTTCGACATCGTCAGGGACGACGTCTGGACCGCGACCAAGCACGCGCAGCAGCCCTTCACCTATGGCTCGCCGCCCGGGCGCGAGGATTTTTACTTCGCGACGGGGAAGTGATCTTCCCTCATGGTGAGGAGGCGCGTTAGCGCCGTCTCGAACCATGAGGCTGCGGCTCATCCTTCGAGACGCCGCTTCGCGGCTCCTCAGGATGAGGACTTTCTTGTCGCGTCGTACCTTGTCACACCACCACGCTCAGCCGCTTCGCAGCACGCGTGATGCCGGTATAGAGCCAGCGTGCGCGGCTTTCCTGGAAAGCAAAGCTTTCGTCGAACAGCACCACGTCGTCCCACTGCGAGCCCTGCGACTTGTGTACGGTCAGCACATAGCCGTAGTCGAACTCGTCATAAGGTTTTCGCTGTTCCCACGGAATGGTCTCGATCGCGCCGCCGAAGCAGTCACCGCGCACCGAAACCTTCGTCACCTTGTGGCCAAAGTCCTCGTCAGGCGAAAGCCGCATGGTGATGATCTTCGACTTCGACTGTGCCCGCGACTTCACCCGCCACAGCCCGCCGTTGAACAGGCCCTTCTTGCGGTTGTTGCGCAGGCAGACCAGCTTGTCGCCGGCCACTGGCAACGGATCCTCGATGTTCTGCTTCTGCCGCACCCGCATGTTGTAGGCGCGGCGGGTGTTGTTGCGCCCGACCAGCACCTGGTCGGCTTGCATCACCCGGTCGGGATCAAGCTCGTTGCGCGACACCACTTCGCTTTCGCCATGGCGGCCGATTTCGAGTTCGCGGCCCTCGCGGATGTCCATCGACATCCGCACGATCGGATCGTCCTGCGCCTGCCGATGCACCTCGGTCAGCATCGCGTCGGGCTCAGACTCGGTGAAGAAGCCGCCGCCCTGGATCGGCGGCAATTGTGCGGGATCGCCGAGCACCAGCAAGGGGCAATCGAACGACATCAGGTCGCGGCCCAATTCCGCATCCACCATCGAACATTCGTCGATCACGATCAACTTGGCCTTGGAGGCGGGGGCGTCGTCCCACAGTTCGAAACTCGGCTGCTCGACCCCGGATTCGCGGGCGCGGTAGATCAGGGAATGGATGGTGGAGGCGTTGTCGCAGCCCTTGTTGCGCATCACCAGCGCCGCCTTGCCGGTGAAGGCCGCGAATTTCACCTCGCCGTCGACGCCGTCGGCGATGTGCCGCGCCAGCGTGGTCTTGCCGGTTCCGGCATAGCCGAACAGCCGGAATACCGGCGGCGTGCCGTTGCGGCCGGGCTTGGCCTTCATCCAGTCGGCTACGGCCTTGAGCGCGGAATCCTGATGCGGTGTAAAGGTGGTCATGGGGTCCAGATGGAGGGGAGAGCGGGCCGGTATCGGCCGCGACTCATCCTCCCCAAGCTAACCATTCAGGCCGCCAGTGCAAGCAGCCGAAGGCGCCCCGTTCAGCGTCTGCTGGCTCTTTGTTATGACGCGTTTTCTTTACGCGAACCGGTGCCCGCTTCGCTCGAAAACGCTCTATTGCCAGCCCGGGACGCCGCGCATGTCGGGCAGGTGATGGGCAATGCCCTTGTGGCAGTCGATGCAGGTTTTTTCGTTGGTGAACAGGAAACGCTGATGCGCCACCGAGGCGCGCGGCGATTGCCTCGTGATGTCCATCGATTCCGCGCTGTGGCAGTTGCGGCATTCCAGGGAGTCGTTGGCCTTGAACCGCGCCCATTCGTGCAGCGCCAGTTCGAGCCGGTTGTCGACGAATTTCTCGCGGGTATTGATGCTGCCGAACAGATGGCCCCAGACCTCCTTGGAAGCCTG
>JAIEPP010000126.1 GCA_019748335.1 Xanthobacteraceae bacterium | reverse complement strand
CGCGGGTGTAGCTCAATGGTAGAGCAGCAGCCTTCCAAGCTGAATACGAGGGTTCGATTCCCTTCACCCGCTCCATCCCCCAATAATTTTCCCAAGCGATCTCCGCTACTTATTGAAATTGCGGATAGAATCCGTATTTTTGCCGGAAATAGCGTCCAACATTTCGTCCAACAAAACGTCCAACACATTCACGCTCATGCCCGATTTTTTGACGAGACGAAACGGCACCTGGCACTTCGCACGTCGAGTCCCGACCGAGTTTGCGCATCTCGATCGCCGCGGTGTTGTGAAGCACTCAACCAAGATTCGGATCGCTTCAGACCGCGCAGCAGTTCGTGCGTCACGCGTCGCTGAAAAGTTCAACAGCAGCCTCGAGCAACATTGGCGAGTGCTCGCGGACAGCGACTCAAAGGAGGGTGTGGACAGTTACAATGAAGCGAGAAGGCGAGCGCGCCAACTCGGCTTCGACTACATCGAGAATGCGCAGCTCGTCGTCGGACCGGCTGCCGAAAGGCTTGAGCGTCTTGAAACTCTAGTGGCCAAGGACCTCGTCAATGACGAAGGCGCCAGACAGGCAGTCCTCGGCTTGAAGAAGAAGCCGGTCTTTAAGATATCGAAGATCTTCGAAGAGTACGAGGCGGAGACAAGAGATCAGGTTCTAGATCTCTCGCCGGATCAACTCAGGATATGGCGCAATGCCCGAAAACGAGTGGTCAAGAGTTTCGCAGGTGTTGTCAGCGACAAATTCATCACGGAGCTTACAGTCGACGATGCAATCGATTTCCGCAACTTTTGGCGGGATCGCGTAGTGCAAGAAGGGATAGCTGCAAAGAGCGCCAATCGGGAGATTGGCCAGCTGAGCGGCATGATCAAGGAATTGAATATTCTGCGCCGCTTGGGCCTGCCCGATCTGTTCAGAGGCCTGCGCCTGAAGGGTGAAGTCGATAAGGAGCCGACCCCTTACGAGAACAAATTCATCCAGAATCGCCTTTTGGCTGACGGCGCCCTGGATGGGTTGAATGAGGACGCGCGCTATATCATCTATGTTATTGCGGATTCGGGACTTCGGCCCTCCGAGATAGTGAACCTCAACAGGAAGACGATCCACCTCAGCGCTAAGATCCCATACGTCAGCGTGCTTCCTGATGGTCGGCGGCTAAAGACAGACGACAGTTTACGGGAAATTCCTCTCGTCGGCGCGGCGCTGGCGGCCCTAAAAGCGAAGCCGGAGGGGTTCCCCCGATATCGTGACAATTCATCCACATTCTCCGCGACGGCCAACAAGTTTCTGCTGGAAAACGGATTGCGTCCGACAGAAGAGCACACGGTCTATTCGCTCAGGCACAGCTTCAAGGATCGACTCATCGCAGCCGAAGCCCAAGATAGCTTGATCGATAGTCTGATGGGTCATGACACCTACAAGCCGAAATATGGCAAGGGACCTTCTCTTGAGTTGAAGCTGAAATATCTTCAGCGAATTGCTTTCAAGCCACCGCCCTCGTTGAGATAGGATTCCAAGCGCTTCCGCGCCCGATTTTTGATGGCGTCTTTCGCTTTCAATTCGGCGAGTTCGGCCTCGAACTTTTCGTACATCGACAGGTGCACGTCGCCGTCAAGCTCAATAAAGTAGGCGAGCAGCACAAGCGCTCTTTCCAGCCGCTCAACGGTGAGCGGAAGCTGCTCCACTCGTTTCGTCATCCCCGCTACACTTCTCAGCAGTCTTTAAGACTGCACCGAACGATCCGCACCAGTCGATGAAGGCCATTCTTTTCGCGAAGTGAAGAGCCGAACAAACGGCGTCGAAGAAACGGATAGAACGTCGCGCTCTAGGCATGTTCGTCGCCCGGTCCAACATTTGACCCAGCTCTAACCGGAACGGTGGCCGTCCGGCCGGCTACCCCAAGTTCTGTTGAGAGACAAAACGAGCCGGGATCGCGCGGCGAAACCATTCGTCCCATGCGCTTCGGAGGGTGGAACTGAATGAGCAGCAGAGACGTGGCGCCGAGCCCCGACTTGAGCCGATCACCTGTCAAGGAGTTGGTCCGCTTCGTTCACCAACCGCTCTCGGCGAACCAATTCGATCTGGCGCACCAGCCAGTGCGTCAGACCACCGTCACGGCGGCGGTCGTCGTCGCCTTCATTTCCTTAAGCCGGGCCGATCGAGTCAGGCTCCGATTCCGACCTTGCTGGCTACGGGCGTAGTCTGCGATTAAGGGGGCACAACCACTAGCTTGGCGGCGCCGAGCTGTACCAGAATTGCGGAATGTCGTGGGGCGGAAAATGACCGACACAGCGCAAACGAGCCAAGTCAGCGAGGCGACCCTTGAAGCTCGCCTGGCACGCTTCCTTTTGGCGGCTTTTTCCGATCCCGCGCTTGATATCGACCATCAAGCGACCTTCACAATCCGTCTAGGACATACGGATCACGTCGTGGGTAGCAAACAGACCTGGGCCGGCGGCCGGGCAGATATTCTTGTTACTTCCGCAAAACGCCCGCTGGCGGTGATCGAACTGAAAGCGCCACACGAGGGCATCGATGAAGGCGCCAAGCGCCAGGCGCTCTCCTATGCGCGCCTTGTCGAGCCGATGGCTCCGCTGGCGATCGTCACCAACGGCACGCAAACCCTGAGCTTCCGAAGCTTTGATGGCGCCGAGATCAAGAACCAGACCTTCGACGGGACGGCGGTCACCGCGCTATTCTCAGACGCTGCCCTTCTTGCGGCGGCGACTTATGACGACGCCGTCCGAGATTTGCTCGCACGGGATGATACTGCGTTTGCCGCGCTTCTTCGTTCTGCCTCGCAGCGCACGCTCCAGCAAATGACCGGCGACGTGAAAGACCTCGCGCGTCCCTTATCCAACAATTTCGCGGTGCCACGTTCAGCCGCTGACGAGATCGCCGACTCGGTCCGAACCGGACATCGCCTTACGTTGCTTGTCGGCCCGGCACTCTCGGGGCGCACAAATGTGCTCGCACAGTTTTGCGCGCGCGATGATATCGTCCCAATTTTCATCGACGCTGCTGCGGCCGCTCACGGGCCGATTCGTTTCATGGCCAACGTGATTGGCGCGAAGTTGTTTCGGGCGACAAGCGAAGACACCGTGCGGCAGTGGCTTCGCCATCGCCTCCAACAGAAGGGTGCGAACCCGCTGGCGATCGTTGTCGACGGCTGGGGCGCGGCGACGGGCGAGCGAACGCGGCAGGACGTGGCCGAACTCTTGCAACTCTGCGAGGATAACGGCATCGCGTTGGTCGCGGCAATTGACGAGGCTTGGTTCGACAGCTTGTCGATGACAGGCTCCGGTCAGGCCTCGGCGATTGGACGGGAGGTGACAAAAATTGAACTCAGTCCCTTGTCAGCGCCCGAATTTGCGGCGGCAGCCCAGCTGATCGCGGAAAAATTCAACCTCGCTTTCGATCGCGGCTCCGAATGCAACGCCGACTATCGCCAGCCCCGCATCTTGCGTCTCATCCTCGCCTCGAAGACTGATGGTCCGCCTCCGATCATCGATGCCAAACATGGCCTGATGACAATCTTTCGGGTTCCAACCGTCACCACTCCGGTCCTCCTTGACGGCGCCTGGGACCAGGTCGCGAGCGCTAGCATGCGGGATGACTTTCTTCGATACGCGCGCGCCGTCATTGCAGATGGCTCCGCCGGGCGAAGCGATCCGCATGCGATCCTGCTTGGCTACGGACTTGGCGCGCTTTCTCTGCAAATGGCGGAAACGTCCCTCGGCGATGCACGGATCAAACGTCTCGCCGAGGGGGGCTTGGTGTCATATCGGTCAACCCCCGATGGCGACCGCTTCTTGTACCCGCGCGTGCCAGAGATCCTGTCCAAAGCGGCTGCCATCATTATCGCCCGCGGGGCTGTCGCCGCGAAGAGCAAATCTCAGAAGGAGATGGCAAGTCTCTACAAGACCTTCATCTCGCGTTGTGACGGACTTCCGCTCCCCGACGTGGTTGGTGCATCCGCCTTGCAAGAGATCTTCAGCAAGAGCAGTGCGCTCCTGGGTAGGCTGGTCAAAATTCTGTGGGACGACAAGCCAAAATTAACAATGCTCGGAGAGGGCGCATCGGTTCTTATACAGCATCCTGGTGGTGCAGTCGAAGAGGCCGTGATTGCGGGAGGGCCCGCGCTTGGCAATTTGCTACCCTATCTGATCCTCTCGCAAATTGCTGCGCAGCCCATGGCGGCTGAGAGCGACGGGGATGTAAATGTCGGCATCACGGTCGAAGTGGGTTCGTGCCCGCACATCTTGCTTGGGGCCGATCCGCGTCTGCAGGAAGCCCTTGGGATTGAGACACACGATTTTCCCGGGGACATCTCGGTTGTTTGCCCCGGTTCGGGCGTGATCGAACCGCTCACCAATTCCATCATCATGTTTTTGCGCGATCGGCGACTCCGGCTCAAGGCGCCTGGATTAATGGAGCAGATGGCGAAGCACGCCGCAGATCAATCGAATCTTCCACTGGGATTCCGGCTGTGGACAGCGTTTGGCGTGCTCGGAAACTCGACAGACGAGGTCGTCGGAGCGGCAGCAAGACATGTTCGGACCGACATTCTTGGACCGCTCATGGATCAGGCTTTGGCCGAAATCCAGGGGTTACCTGAATGACGTTCAGTTCACCGCAGTCAATCGGAAGTGAGAAGGCACGTGAGTTGAAGCTGCAATCTAAATTGCCGAAGAGACGATGACCTGACGCTTGCTGCATTGGAGGCGGTGGCCTGAATCATAAGCGCTGGTACGGTCGATCGCATCGGGGCTAGATGGCCATTTCGCTCCATTTGAGAACGGACGAACGCCGGCTAGTCTAGTTTCTGTCGCGAAACGCTTGTTTTTGTGTCGAGGCATGCCATTTCCCCAATAGAACCGGGGTGAATTGACGTCGGATGCCGGCATTGTACGGGGTAATTGGACGCCGATTTTTGTCGCTACGTCATTTTGCGCCCATTGGGGCGGGTTCGGTTGCAAGATGCACTGGCGGATATTTTCCGCGGTAATCGAACTCGGGGAGATGTTGTCAGGCGGCTTTTCGTCTGCGCGATGATCGTTCGGCCAACAGAGCTGCGATCTTGATCAGGTTGTTGGCGAGCACGGCGGCTGCGACCCACAGCTCAAAGCGCTCGCGACCTTCGGCGAGACAACGCTTCATGCCACGGCCGCGGAACAAAACCGAGATGCGCCCCTCGATGCCTGCGCGAAAGCGCTGGCCGTCCTTGAACTCCCGGCTCTTCTCATAGGCTTCGCGTTCGGGTGCTTTGACGCCGCCCCGTTGTGGGATGCAGACCACCTTGACGCCTTCCTGCTTGCACGACATCACGTTCTTCTCGCTGAAGAAGCCACGATCCGATCCATATAATTTGGGGACGTCGCCGAAGGTCTGTCTGTGGCGTTCCAGCGAGATGACCACATGCTGTTCGTCGACGGGATTGCCGTCCAACACATCATACTGCGTGATCAAGCCGCGCGCGCTTTCGGCGAGGAATACCTTGTGGCCGAATTCGATCGGCGTCTGCACCTTGCCGCGCTTGATCAGGTCGGTGTGGGGCTCAAAAATCGAATAGAGCTTCTCGGCCGTCGGAACCTGCTCGCCATCGAGCACACGGCGGCGCGACTGATCGACCACACGTTCTCCCAAGTCACAAAAGTGCTCAATCTCCTTGCGCGTCTCGGCGATTGCCAGTTCGCTGATCATATCTGTGCAACGCAATTTGCGGGTCTGCCGGAGCGCGGTTCGGGCGCTTTCGATAACCTCCTCGGCGATGCCGATGAGTTCGCGGTATCTCCCGGTCTGCTGCTGCTGGCGCTCCCTGATGGTCATCCGTTGAATCTCTTGCATCCGGCGCCGCGCCGATCGCGTCCGATCCCGGAAACCCTTGATACGCCGGCGTCTCAGCACCGCGGCGAGGCGGCCGATCAGGCGCGTGACGACGCGAACGACATCCCACAACAACGTGTTGTCGGTCGGATGATGAATGTCGGTCTGCACCACCGTGGTGTCGACACGCAGCCTTTGACCATCCTCCAGCCCGAGTTCGACCGCCGCCTGCACCACCAGATCATTGATCGCCTTGAGCGTCTCGGTCGTCAGTCGATTGAAGCCGCGATTGAACGCATCGTGTCGGGGCACCGGCAGACAATAGAAGTCGGTAAACTGGCGCAGTGTGCATCCGTCGGCAATCCGCTCGCGCAATTCGCGATAGTTCCAGTTCTTGACGCGCATCAGAACCAGCGAGCGCAGCACCTGTTGCGGTGTCAGGCCGCTGCGACCCGTCTCGGCGTTCTTCAAGCCTCGCGTCAGATCGCTGCGTACCTGCTCGATGATCTCATTCTGCGTGTCCAGAAAATCGGAAATGGCCTGCAGTAACGGCTCAAGCCGCAGACCCTGACGCACCAGCTCCCAATCAGCAAAACTGACCTGCCGCTCCGCTGTCCGGGACACGCTCAGCCCTCATCGCTCGTTTTGGCTTCGGCGCGTTCTCGCTTCAACGCTTTGATGTATCGCGGTGCCGCCTGGTGCAGCAGATCCTGCAGCGCGCGCCCGTTGTCCAAGCTGTGCTGAACCTCCGGCACAAGCTCTTCCGGCACGTAGACGGCAACGCGACGCCCGTTCGCACGACCGTAAAGGACATAACTTTGATGCTGCTCGCCAGACTGGCACGCCGGGCAATTCTTGCGGATGCACCGGCTACGACGCAGGCTCAGCGAACCCAGAAGCGCAGGCCAAAGATTCGTCGATTCACTTCGCAGCCAGTGCGCGACATCAGAAGGCGTTTCCGAATCAACGTGCTTCATGTCCAACATGTGATACCATACACATGTTGAGATCAAGCAAATCGCACGCGCGATATCGCAATAAACACGCTATTTGCAGCGCTTTAATGCGTTTCGCGACAGAAACTAGTCTAGCCGTCCGGCATAACTTGTCTGCTTCCTTCAGCCCGGAGAGCAAAGCCTTTCGGCAAGCTCTTCACTTGCGCCTAATTCCCCCGCATGACAAAGGAACGGATAGATGAGGTCATGTTAGCCGGCGGTTTACTGCAGATCGTTCATTTCGGTGCGGGCGCATTGAGCCTGAACGCGCGCAAGGCCTAAGCGCGGCCGTCTCGTTCGCCGTCACCAGGGCAGGGACAAGCGAGCAGAAAGACTACTATTCCGGCTCATCCTCGTTTTGGACGCGCACAGGAATCTCGACCAGCGGGACGAGGGCTTCGAGTTGCCCGCGATAGCGCCGGACAATGCGCGCGTAAAGATCGGCGACGCGGCGCGCGGTCACGGAGACGACCAGGGCATACTTTAGCTCCTGCGACTGGCGGATGCCGTGACCCTCGGCGCGGGCGTTATAGTGAATGTCGAAGACAGGACCGTCGAGCGATCGGCCACGGAAATTGCCTTCGCCATGGAGGCAGTTTTCCCACTTCCAGGCATCGCGGCGCAGTTCTTCTTCGGTTACTTGCGGCCGGTTCTTGCCGAAGAACGGCTTGCTGGCCGCGTGCGCGGCTTCATCGTCCTTGAACACTGTCTTGTTGGGGCGGAAGACGACGTCGAGCCCTGCGCGCGTGTAATTGCTCGGGTGATGGGGGTCGACCTCGGTCGTGTAGCAAAGAGTCGCTCTGACCTTGACCATGCCTTTGAGTTCTTCGTCCGGCATCGGGATCGGGGCGCGAATGTATTTCGAAGCGGTGACTGTGCCCTGATAGACCACGCGCACGGTGTCGTCGTTGCAAACGACGATGTCGTCGAGATGACTTGGCAGGCGGCCCCAGCCGATTTCGGCGTGCGGAATGTCGGCGCTTTCGGCGCGGTGGACCAAGAGCGCGCGGATCGCGAGCGGGCTAAGGAGCGGACCAAGATGTGCGCGGACGCCCGCCCCCATGCGCAAGACCGATGGGGCGGCGAAGCTTGTGCCGCCGGTCGGCTCGATTTTCGGGGCGTCCTTGGTGCGCAGGACGAGAAACGGCCGCGCCGTCGATCCGCCGAACGCCACGAGATCGGGCTTGACGATACCCGGGCTGCGGCCAGGACCAACCGAACTGTAACCGGCACGCTCCCATTCGGCGTCCGGGCTATCGGCTGCGCCAACGGCCAAGGCGTTGACGCAATCGGCGGGAACTTGGACGCGGTTGGCGCCGATCATCTCATCGCCTTCGCCGCCATTGCCGGCCGCCACGACGGCGAGGCACTCGCCCTTGGACAGGAAATCATCGAACACAGCTGTCCAGGCGTGAACTTCGTTGTCGTCGATCGGGAGTTCAGGGCCCAAGCTCAAATTGATGAAGTCGTATTTGGTGCTGGCCAAGACGTTCTTGATGCGGTCGAGCACCTCGTAGAGCTCGTAGGGATTCTGGCCGGGAGCCGTATCGACGACGCGGTAGTGGTGCACGGGCGCGAACGGACGCGGCGCAGGCTTGTTGGGTTGGAGGTGGCCGAACAGGAACGCCGAGGTGACGCCGACGCCGTGGCGCAGAAGGGTGTCTTCGGGAACGCCTACACCGGGCGCGTCGATGGGGGTTGCCCATTTGGTGAGTGGATGCTTGGCCGGAATCCCTCCATCAAAGATCGCGGCGCGGATCTTGGGATCGATCGGGCCTTCATTGGGCAGGATCACGGAGTCAGAGCCGACACCGGCGGTTCGGATGGTTGGCCGCAGCATCCGAAGCGGCGGCATCGGGCGGACCGCGCGGACAAGGCTGAAGGCGGCGACGTCCTTCATCTTGCTGCGCGGCGCTTCGAGTTCGAGGAAGCAAAGGCCACCGGCGTAAAACCGCTTGTCGAGCGGCGGCTGAAGCCCGAGGGATTGCAGATATTTCTGGAACAGCGGGACGTAATCGTCCTCGCCTTCGTCCTCGTTGGCATGAAGGACAACTTCAAAGACGCCAATCTTACCGGCTTCCTCAATGTGGATCAGTTTTTCGGCGGCTGCCGGGACGTTGACCTCTTCGATCGTCGGCAATTGCTTGGCGCCGTCGGTATCGGCGTGCCAGCCCGCGACCTGCTGCGACCAACGGCGGAACGCGCGCCGCGAGCCCATCAAGAATAGCTCGGTGGTGACGGTCTCGGCAGGCTCGCGGCCGCCGCTGCGCTTTTGCGGCGTGATCCGCTTGGGTCGGCTGCCGACCGAGGTGAGTCCGACCGAGCGCAACAGGTCGCCCGGAAAATACGATTTGGCGATGTATTCCGGGTTCAAGGTCACGGTGGCGACCGCCTTGTCGTTCGGGCAGGCCGCCGCAGGCAGCGCGTCCAGCTTTTGCGCGACGGCGGCGAGCATCGGCGCGATCCGGGATCGGGCTTCGGCGAACGTGTAGGGGTGCTGCTTCTCGCCGCCGCCCGACTTGATCTCGATGGGGTGCGCGAGGCGTTCGCCTCGCGCCAACAGGAAATTGCGATTTTTCATGCGGTCACCTTTGGACGGCGGGCGCGGCTCGTCGCCGGGCTGTCTTTGCGGATGGTGTCGCGGGACACACCGGTGATGCGTTGGGCTTCCCGCTGCGAGGTAATGCCGGACTGCTCCAGAAGGCGTGCAAGGTCGATGCGCTCGGCCCGCGTCAACTGATCACCCGCCCGCACTAGCGCCTTGAGTTGCTCGTCCAGCGGCGCGCCGGAGGTGACGGCCGACCGCCGCGCAAGCGTGATCGCGCGCTCAATATCGTTGTGGGATTTTCCCTTGAGCGCGAGCGAGAGGATCTGGCTCCATTTGTCGGCATCGCCAAAATGCGGGGCAAGCAATGTCTTCGCCAGCTGCTCGATTTCAGGCGGGTTCGGCACGCTGAAAGCCACGGCCATTTCGAACCGGCGCCACACGGCGGGGTCCAGAAGTTCGGCATGGTTTGTGGCGGCGACGAGGATGCCGCTGGCCGGCCAATCGTCCACTTCCTGCAGCAACACCGTGACGAGCCGCTTGAGCTCGCCGATTTCGCTGCGGTCGTCCCGGCGCTTGGCGAGCGCGTCGAGTTCATCCAGAAGCAGGACGCATTCGATGCTTTTGGCATAATCGAGCACATGGCGCAGGTTGCTGCCGGTGCGTCCGAGGAAGCTGCTCATCACGGCGGCGAGGTCAAGGATGAGAAGAGGGCGGTTCATCTCGCGCGCAAGCCATCGTGCCGCCATGGTTTTCCCGACGCCGGGAGGCCCGGTGAAAAGAATTGTGCGGGTCGGATGCAAGCCTGCGTTCTGCAACGCCTCGGGCTCGCGCCGTTCGACGACGAGCTGCCTGAGGCTGGCTTGAATGTCAGCGGCCAAGACCATCTCATGATCAAGGGAGATAGAATTCTCAACGCGCAGAAGATGAAGCCGCGAATCCGCATCGACCGGGAGGGGGACCTCCGATTGGCGGCGGAGGGGCGAGGCCCGGGTGGGCGACTCGCGCAGGAGCGCGGCCAGATGGGCCGCCATTTCAGGGAAGTCGGGTTGGTAACGTTTGACGGCCCGGTGGACGAGCAGCTGCACGTCCTGGGGCCTCCCGGTCAGCGCAAGCCGCGCCAGGTCGACGAAATCGCTGGTTATTTGTTTTGTTCGTTCCGCCATGTTCCTACCAGTATGAGGGCTAGGCGGCGAATGTAATACAGAGTGGACTAATTTGCAATCAAATCGACAAAACTAGTCCATTATAAAAAAATGTGTCGTAATATCAATATGATGGTAGTATATTTCGGTGGACTAATGTGACGGCGTTGTGGCTAAAAACGAGGCTCCCAGCGCCCATCATGGTCAGAATCGGCGCTGTCGTCTTCCTCGTCCGGCAGGGCGTCCACCGTGGTGATGACGGTCAAGGTCCGGCCATACCGCCCAAGGCCGACCACCTCTTCATAGAGCTCAACATCGGGAAAGGCGCCGAACCAGTCGACGCCCTGAACCTCATCCGCGTCGCGCTCGGCTTTTGCCACGCGTTCCGGCTCTGCATTGAAGCGATGGGTGACGGAGCGCCGCGGAACGGGTTCGCCCTTGTGCGGCCAGCGGCCGGGCCTGAGCGCGAGAAGGGCGTTCGACATGAAACAGAACTCAATGCGGCTTCCACGCGATTGGATGATCGCGACGGCTTCCTGGGTGAGCTGCTGATAACGGATGGCGGTCGCTGTCAAGGACGTCTTGCACCGGCTGGCGAGGCGCTCGATGGCATCCAGCCCATCGCCCGCCGTCTCCATGGCTCGCGTGAACAACCGCGCCGGCATCAGCAACCCAGCGGCGAAGTGGTCGGCTTCCAGCTCGTAACGATCGTCGGAAACGAAACCGCTTCGCGAAAAGTGTTCGCTCGCGCCGTTGGGCAGAATGGCGTCGATATGCCCCGGCAAAAAACAATGGCCGATTTCATGGGCGACGCTGAAGTGTTGAAAGCCCTTGTTGTCGATATGCGTTGCGTAGGCGATTGCGGACTTGCCGTGCGCGTGGATGAACATCCCGGACACGCCGTCATGATCGTGCGGCATGGCGATGACGCGGATTCCCCGGCTTCGCGCCAACGCCATCGGATCAATTGGCAATGTGTCGATTTTGAATTCGTCGCAAAGCAGCTTCTCGGCGAAGGCGGTGGCGAAAGCGTAGGGCTCCCGCCGCGCCATCAGCCTTCATCCTCGGAAGGAAACGCGAGCGATCGGATGATCTGGCTGGCGAGGTCGCGGTTCTTTTTGTTGAGGCGCTGAACATCGCGATAGAGAGGATCGCTGGTGGCGGCGTAGCCTTCGGGGTCGTCGGCGCGGCCGAGAAGATAGTCGGTCGTGACGCCAAGGGCGTCGGCGAGACGCCTTAAATTGTCGAACGAAGGTTTTCGGTTCGCGGTCTCGAAATGAGAAATGGCGGAAGACTTTAGGCCCGAGCGCTCGGCGAGCTGATCTTGATTGAGCCCGCGCAGATTGCGCGCGGCCTTCAGACGTTCCGGGAAAATGGTCGACGGGGCAGGCGTGGGCCTTGACGGCAGCATGACGATATCGTATAGTTGATTGTTGACGGTGTAGTACAGGGGCGAAGGGCCCCTTTTTCGGGCCCCCGAACTTGACGACTTCGTCAAGAATATAGGCGACGAAGTCGGCTTTTACAAGCCAAATCGTCATAGAATCACAGGAAAACAAGGAGTTTCCGTCATGAATGTCCATAAACCCGAAGGTCAGGAGGGCCAGCCTCACGATGAGGTGGTCCACGTCGAGGTCGAGATCGAGGACCGCGTCGAGCAGCTGGTCGTCCCGGTCACCGAAGGCATGGTGTTGGTGGAGGTGATCCGCACCAAGCTGGAGGTGGCGGGCGACATGCACTTCTTCGAGCGCGACCGCGACGAGCCGTTTCATCATCACCCGCATGGCCGCAAGCATGTCCGCGTCGTCGGCCACCGCTGCCATCAGGTGAAGCTGGAAGTTCGCTACGAGCACGACACCAAGCATCATCACTTTCCGCCCTCGGCGACGGTATTCCGCGCCTTGCAGTGGGCAGTGAGCAAGCACGGGTTCAACCTCGACCCGATGGCGGCGGCGAAGGCGAACCTGATCTTGCCCGGCGCCGACCAGCCGCTGCCGCGCGAAGATGTTCTCGGCAAGCACGTGAAGGGCGACCACTGCACGCTGGTGGTGGATCTGACGCTGAAGGACTTCACCA
>JAIEPP010000594.1 GCA_019748335.1 Xanthobacteraceae bacterium | reverse complement strand
GAAGCCGATGATGGTGCCGACGCCGCCGGAAACATCGATCAGGTTCTTGATGGTTCTGACCAGATCGTCGGGCGTGCCGATGGTGGAGGCGGCATTGGGGCCGCCGGCGGTCTTCTCGACGGCGTCTTCCGGCGAGGAGAACGGGTCGACGCCGGGCCGCTGCAACGTCTTGACGGTATATTCGTTATGCCAGCGCATCAGGCCGGGGCCGGCCTCGCGCTCGGCCTGTTCGCGGGTTTCGGCGATGTGCCAGCTCAGCAGCACGCGCCAGTCGGCGCGGCTCACCGTGGTGCCGGCCTTCTTGGCGGCATCCTCGGCAAAGCCCCATTGCGTCGGCAGCGCCATCAGGCCCTGTGTCGACATCGAGCCGAGCGAGATGATGCCGATGCCGTATTTGCCGGCCAGCGTCATGCCCGAGGGTGAAATCTGCGACGCCACCACGCAGGGCATGTCTTCCTGCAACGGCAGCAGCTGCAGCGCGGCGTCGTTCATGACGAACCAGTCGCTCTTGGCGGTGACGCGCTCGCCCTTGAACAGGCGGCGGATGATGCCGAGCGCTTCGTCCTGGCGGTCTCGCTGGGTCATCGGATCGATGTTGAGCGTGTGGGCGTCGGAAGCCAGCGCGCCCGGGCCGGAGCCGAACAGCGCGCGGCCGCCGGTCATGTAGTCGAGCTGCACCATGCGCTGCGCGACGTTGAACGGATGGTGATAGGGCAGCGAGATCACGCCGGTGCCGAGCTTGATGCGCTTGGTGCGTTCGCCGGCGGCGGCCAGGAACATTTCCGGCGAGGCGATCATTTCCCAGCCCGAGGAATGGTGCTCGCCGCACCAGAATTCGTCGAAGCCGAGCGCGTCGATCTGCTCGACGAAATCGAGGTCGCGGCGGAATTGCAGCATCGGATGCTCGCCGATCGGATGGTGCGGGGCGAGGAAGGCTCCGAACTTGAGACGCGCCATGGGGTTTCTCTCCGGATTTATTGTTGTTTGGAAAGGCTTGGCGCCAAACTACGGGGTAGGGAAGGGCAAGGCAATCCTCGATACCCCGCCGCCAGCGCATGGTTGTCGCGCGGAGTTGTGTGACATACCGTCGCCCGGAATTCCGCGGAACTGTAGCCCGGATGGAGCGAAGCGTAATCCGGGATAGTCTCTCCGGCTAAGACCCCGGATTGCGCTTCGCTCCATCCGGGCTACGCACTTGGATCAGATGACGATGAGACTGGCAAAACCGCGCATCGATATCGGCTTTGCGACCAATGCCGCGCCGGCGGCGCTGGCGTTCTGGCAAAACGAGATCGGCCTGCCGTTCGATCACACCCAGCCGATCCGCCGGGGCTACAAGCAGCATCGCCACGACCTCTGCGGCTCGATCCTGAAAATCAATCAGGTCTACGAGACGCTGCCGGACAATCCGCCCTCGGGCTACCTCGAGCTGTTGATCGCGCGAGACGGCATTGCCGCGCCGATACCAATGGTCGATCCGGATGGTAATCGCGTCTCGCTGGTGCCGAGAGGTTTGTTCGGAATCGAGCGTATCGGAATTCGCCTCGGTGTTCGCAATGTCGAGGCGCATCGCCGCTTCTACACCGAGGCGCTTGGACTACCGGAGGGCGCGCCGGCCGGCGTTGATGGCGCGTTGACTTTCCTCGCCGGCGATACGGTGCTGATCATGGAGCCCAAAGCGGATGCGCCCAATGATGCGGCCTTCGAAGGCAAGGGCTGGCGCTACATCACGTTCCAGGTGTTCGAGGTCGATCGCGAGCATGCGCATGTGCTGGCCCATGGCGGCCGCGAGGCGCGCGCGCCGGTGACGCTGGGCACCACGGCGCGAATCTCGATGGTGCGCGATCCCGATGGCAACTGGATCGAACTGTCGCAGCGCGCGTCGCTCACCGGTTCGCTGGAGCCTGCTGCTTCGTAGAACTACGGAGCGCGATGCATAAAAATTTAAGGGAAGCTGATTAGCTCTGATATCAGCATTCCAGAATAGAACGCGAAGAGCCCGGTACCATCTGTGGCGGTCGAACCGGGAATCTTTCTTTCCATTGAAGGCATTGCAGAGAGGCGCCGTTCTCAGACGGCGCCTCTCGTTTTTCACGACAACGGATCAGGCCGGCCCCGGCGCGGTGGCCTTCAGGAACAGGACATCGACATATCCGGTGCGGGCTGCCGCGACGTGGATCTCCGCAGCACCTGTCTTGCGATGCGGTCCGGATCGCTGCAGCCAATAAGGCTCGTAGCCATAGGCCGACAGATGATCCAGCACCGCCGCTATCGAGGCGCCGAACCGGTTCAATCCGGCCTCTTCCAGCTCGATGAAAAGCGCCGGTCCGGCAATGCCCAAAATCCCGACAGCGCCGGTGAGCACCATCATCTCCGCGCCCTGGACGTCGATCTTCACCAGCGCCGGGCGCGACGTTGCCTTGTTCGGCACCAGCTGGTCGAGGGTCACGGCATCGACCGGCAAGCCGGTGCCGTCGCGGGAAATCTTGTGGTCCGCCGGATGAAGCGCGTTGATCTCGAGGAAAATCTGGCCGGGCTCAGCCGCGGCCACGGCTTTCAATGTCTCGACGCGGCGCGCGAGGCCCTGGCGATCGATCGCCGCGACCAGATGCGCGTAATTCCGCGGCTCCGGCTCGATCGCAATGACCTTGCCGGCATCGCCGACCCAGTCGGCAAAACGCAGAGCGAAAAATCCGACATTGGCGCCGACGTCGATTACCAGCGCACCTTCAAGCACGAAGTCCCTGAGACGGTCGATCGGCCCGGCCTCGAAATATTTCTTGTAGGCCGGGTAGAGCGCGAGAAAGGCGCGGTTGAAAAGCGGGATACGCTGCAGGCCAAGCCTGGCCGTCAACCCGAACAGCCTGACGGCAGAATTTCTGATGAAGATTGCGAGCATCCTGGGCAAGCATCCTGGGAATTTCCGGCGAGGCTGATCTCGGGCGCGGGTGCGACGGCCCTCGCTCCAGTCGCGTCGGTTGATGGCTCTTGACTTGAAACTACAATAGTTCTTCTAAACCAGTGTTTGGGGCTGTGGGGCAGCCCTTGTCAAATCTGATTTGATCGGCGGCGGATGAGCCGGGTTGCCAACGGCTCTTCCAGGGGAAACGGCGCGATGCAAAACCTCAGCCAGCGCAAGCAGGCCCTGCTCGATCACGCCGAAGCCAACGGCGGCGAGCAGTATCAGGGCGGCAAATTCAACGAAGCCTATCGCGAAAACGATCTGCGGTTCATGGGATTCCTGATCCCGCCGGGCAAACGGGTGCTCGAACTCGGCTGCGGACGCGGTGACCTGCTGGCCTCGTTGCGGCCTGCCTACGGCGTCGGGATCGATTTCAGCCCCCGAACCATAGCCAGGGCCAAAGCGCTTCATCCCGAACTGCAATTCGTGCTGGGCGATGCGGAAGACCCGGCGACGCTGGATGGCATCGAGGGACCGTTCGACTATGTCGTGATTTCGGACACGATCGGCATGTTCGAGGATATCGACGGCACGTTACGGACCGTGCGCAATCTGTGCGCACCGTCGACGCGTATCGTCATTTCCTATTATTCGCATCTGTGGGAGCCGGTCCTGAAGCTCGCCGAACTGATGGGATGGAAGAGCCGGCAGCGGCAGATCAACTACATCGCCACGGTGGATTTCCTAAACCTGATGGATCTCGCGGATTTCGAGGTCGTGCGCCACGAGCAGCGGCAGCTGATCCCGATCCGGCTGTTTGGACTGGCCGCCTTCGTCAACACGTTCATCGCGCCGTTGCCCGGCATCCGGCAGCTCTGCCTGCGCACCTATCTGGTGGGGCGGCCGGTGCAGTCGTTCCCGGACCGGAAATATTCCGCCAGCATTCTCATTCCCTGCCGCAACGAGCGCGGCAATATCGAGAACGCGATTTTGCGGATGCCGAAATTCGGCTCAGCCCAGGAAATCCTGTTCGTCGAAGGCAATTCCAGCGACGGCACGTTCGAGGAGTGCGAACGCGTTCGCGACGTCTACAGGGATAGCTGGGACATCAAGGTTCTGAAGCAGGACGGCAAGGGCAAGGGCGACGCGGTCCGCAAGGGTTTTGCCGCGGCCAAGAACGACGTGCTGATGATTCTCGATGCCGACCTGACGATGCCGCCGGAAGCGCTGCCGAAATACCACGCCGTGATCGAGACCGGCAAAGCCGAATTCGTCAACGGCACGCGGCTGGTCTATCCGATGGAACACGAGGCGATGCGGCCGCTCAACCTGATCGCCAACCGCTGCTTCGCCTATCTGTTCAGCTATCTCGTCAATACACGGCTGACCGACACGCTGTGCGGCACCAAGGTGCTGCTGCGCCGGGATTACGAAGTGCTGGCACGCGAGCGCGACTATTTCGGCAATTTCGATCCGTTCGGCGACTTCGACTTGATCTTCGGCGCCGCCAAACAGAATCTGAAAATCATCGAGACGCCGATCCACTACAAGGCACGCACCTTTGGCGAGACCCAGATCTCGCGCTTTCGCGACGGCTGGCTGTTGCTGAAGATGGTGTGGTTCGCGTATCGGAAGTTGAAGGCGATCTAGCCGTCATTCCGGGGCGATGCGCAGCATCGAATCCGGAATCCATAACCACGATCGTGAGTATGGATTCTCAGATGTGCAATTGCACATCATAGCTCGCGCTTCGCGCGCCCCGGAATGATGGGTCAGCGCGACATCCGGTTCCACGCATCCAGCCCGGCGATCTTGTAGGCTTCCGCCAGCGTCGGATAGTTGAACGTGTTCTGGATGAAATAATCGATGGTGCCTTTGAGGTTGAGCACGGCCTGGCCGATATGGATCAGTTCGGTCGCGCCTTCGCCGAGGATATGCACGCCGAGCAGGCGGCGGGTCTTGGTCGAGAAGATCATCTTCATCATGCCGCTGTTCAGCCCCATGATATGGCCGCGCGACGTTTCGCGAAAACGGGCGACGCCGACCTCGTAGGGAATGCCGCGGGTGCGCACTTCTTCTTCGGTGAGGCCGGTGGTCGAAATCTCCGGCACCGAATAGATCCCGTAAGGGAAGAATTCCGGCGGCGCCAGCGGCTCCATGCCGAGCGCGTGACAGGCCGCGACGCGACCTTGCTCCATCGAAGTCGAGGCCAGGCTCGGAAATCCGATCACGTCGCCGGCGGCATAGATGTGCGGCACGCTGGTCTGCAGCGTCACCGGATCGACCTGAATGCGGCCGCGATGATCGACCGTGATCCCGGCGGCGTCGAGATTGAGACGGTCGGTGGCGCCGACGCGGCCGGCGGCAAACAGCAGCATTTCCGTGGTGACGGTGCGGCCGTCGGCGAGCTTGGTCTGGATCGCGCCGTTAGCGCCATGCTCGATCGAATTGACGGCGGAGCCGAGCCGGAATGAAACGTTGCGGTCGCGCAGCTCGTGCATGAACTCGTCGATCAGTTCCTTGTCGATGAAATCGAGAAACGTCGGCCGGGGCTCGATCAGCGTCACCGCGACGTCGAGCGCCGAGAAGATCGTGGCGTATTCGACGCCGATCACGCCGGCGCCGATCACGGCGAGGCTGCGCGGCAACTTCGGCAGGTCGATGATCTCGTCAGAGTCGAACACGGTCTTGCTGTCGAACGGCACGTAGTCGGGGCGGAACGGGCGGGTGCCGCAGGCGATCAGGATATGGCCGGCAGACACGATGCGGGCCTCGCCATTCGCCGCGGTGATCTCGATCTGGTGCGGTCCGGCAAAGCGCGCTTCGCCGGCGGCGGTGCGCACCAGGTTGCGGCTGAACTGATGTTCCAGCACCTCGACCTCGTGATCGAGCGTCTTCTGCAGCCGCACGATCAGGTCGTTGGCGGCGATGTCCTGCTTGACCCGGTAGGACCGGCCGTAGAAGCCGCGCTCGCGCCAGCCCGACAGGTTGAGTACGGTTTCGCGCAGGGTTTTGGACGGGATCGTTCCGGTGTGGACCGAAACGCCGCCGACCCGGCGGCCTTTTTCCACCACCAGCACCGACTTGCCGAGCTTGGCGAATTGCACGGCAGCCCGGCGTCCCGAGGGGCCAGAGCCGATCACCAGCATGTCATAGTCGTACATCGGGGGCCGTCCTGAACGCGCAAATGACCGAATAGGCTACAGGAATTGTGGAATGCCATGCAGCAATCGGGCCAATCCCCGGGAACGATTACCTCTGGGGTAATCGCCGGGATGACCGGAATCTGTAACGGGTGGATGCAACAGATTTCGGACAAAGGCCCGTCGCTATGCATCAGATCGTTTCGGCTCCGGTTGATTCCTCACGCCGCTGGTGGGTGCTCGCGATCGTGGTCGCGGCGCAGTTCATGTTCGGGGTCGATGCCTTCATCGTCAACGTGGCGATCCCGACCATTGCGGCCGAGTTGCACGCCAGCCCGGCGCAGATCGAAGCTGTGATTGCGATTTACCTGATCGCCTATGCGACGCTGGTGGTCACCGGCGGACGGCTCGGCGACATCCATGGCACCCGCAACATATTCGTCGCGGGTGTCGTGGGCTTCACCGTCACCTCGCTGTGGTGCGGGCTGGCGCAATCCGGCCCCGAGCTGATCGCGGCGCGGCTGGCGCAGGGCGCGACTGCGGCGTTGATGGTGCCGCAGGTGCTGGCCACGATCCATCTGTTGTTCGCCGACGCCTCGCGCGGCCGTGCCTTCGGCATCTACGGCATCGTGCTGGGATTGGCTGGCGCCGCCGGCTTCCTGCTCGGCGGCGTTCTGGTGACGCTCGATCTCGGAGGTTTGGGTTGGCGCGCGGTGTTTTTCGTCAACGTTCCGTTCGGTGTGATCATCATCGCGGCCGCGTTGCGGATCATGCCGGTGGCGCCGCGCCGGGCCGGCACACGGCTGGATATTCCGGGCGCTGTCGTGCTGTTTCTGGGATTGTTGTTCCTGATCGGGCCGCTGCTGTTCGGCCATGACTTGCACTGGTCACCCTGGGTCTGGCTGGCGATGGCGTCGGGCCTCGCGGTCATCGTGACCTTTGTGAAGCTCGAACGCGCGGTGGCGCGCCGTGGCGGCATGCCGTTGATCGATCTTGCGTTGCTGTCAGACGCCGCGTTCATGCGAGGCCTCGTCGCCGTGTTCTTTTTCTTCTTCGCCAACCTGTCGTTCTATCTCGTGATGACCATGTTCATGCAACGGGCGCTACATATTCCACCGCTGCAGGCCGGCCTCGTCTTCGTGCCGCTGGCGCTGACTTTTGTGATCGCCTCGAGGCATAGCGGCGTTCGCGCCAGGCAGCGCGGCACGCTGGTGCTGATCGAGGGCTGCGCGGTGCAGATCGCGGGGCTGGCGGCGCTGCTGGCACTGATCGAATGGACCGATGCGCCGTCGGCGAGTTGGCTTGCGCTGGTGCTGACGATCTTCGGCTATGGCCAGGGGCTGGTGATGGCGCCGCTGTCGAGCGCCGTGCTTTCGACGGTGAAGCCGGTCAGCGCCGGCGCCGGCTCCGGGATGTACGGCACGACGGCGCAGATCGCCAACGCCGCGGGCGTTGCCGCGATCGGCGCGGTGTTCTTTGCGATGGAGGCTGCGGGATCGGCGCGGCAGGCGCTGGTTGCAGCCTCCGCGCTGTTCGCGCTCTCGATCGTCACATGTGCCGCATTTCTGTCCTGGATGCGGCGCGCCAAATGACAAATTAACGTCATCCTCGAAAATATGATTCTGGGGAATGACAGCACACGGCCTTTTTATTTTGCAGTGCAGCAACTATCTGTTGTTGGTGGCGTTGCCCAGACACGGTCGCCCCCAAGGAGCTGCAATTTGTCCCTCGCCCAGAACGTCGAATTCATGCGGCAATTTTCGAAGCTGAGCGGCTTCAATGGCTTGGGAGCCTATGGACGGACCGCCGTCCCCAGCCCGCTGGTCGAAATTAACGAATTCGGCACCAATCCCGGCGCGCTCAAGATGTTCGCATTCGTACCGGAGCACCTTCCGAGCGCCTCCGCGCTGGTCGTCGTCCTTCATGGCTGCGGTCAGACCGCGGCCGGTTACAATCTCGGCGCCGGGTGGTCGACGCTCGCCAAGCGTTACGGCTTTGCGTTGCTGCTGCCCGAGCAGCAGGCGTCGAACAACGCCAACACCTGCTTCAACTGGTTCAGCCCGGGCGACATCGCGCGTGGCCGCGGAGAGGCCGCGTCGATTCGGCAGATGATCGCGCGGATGGTAGCCGATCACAAAATCGATGCGCGCCGCATCTTCGTCACCGGACTTTCGGCCGGCGGCGCCATGACGTCGGTGATGCTGGCGACCTATCCGGAAGTTTTCGCGGGCGGCGCCGTCATCGCCGGTCTGCCGTTCGGCATCGCCAGCAATGTGCGGGAGGCGCTGAGCGGCATGATGCAGTCGCCCTCGCGTCCGGCGCATGAACTCGGTGATCTCGTGCGCAAGGCCTCGAAGCACAAAGGTCCGTGGCCGAAATTGTCGGTGTGGCACGGCAGCGCCGACCGCACCGTCAACCCGGGTAACGCCGACGAGATCGTCAAGCAATGGCTCGACGTGCACGGTCTGCCGTCCGCACCGATGTCGACCGCCGACGTCGATGGCTATCCCCGCGATGTCTGGTGGAATGCGGATGGCGAGACCGTGGTCGAATCCTACACCATCACCAATATGGCCCACGGCACGCCGCTGGGACTCGCCGGCGCCGACGAGGCCTATGGCGTGGAAGGCGCGTTCCTGATCGAGGCGGGAATTTCGTCGTCCTATCACATTGCCAATTTCTTCGGCCTGACCGAACGCGTCAGCCAGCCCAATGCAGCCGCCCGGCAGTCCGTCAAGACGCCGACCATTCCGTCGGCTGCCACGGTATCCCTGCAGTCGCCGGATCTCGTCGCCACGCTGTGGCCGCGAACCACGCTGGTGCACCACGCCAAGCCGCGAGAGAACAAGCCGCGAGAGGCCGCGCCGGCGCGCGAGCCGAAGCGCATCGACGTCAGCGCCGTCATCACCCGTGCGCTGACCGCTGCTGGATTGATGAAGTAATCAACCGTTCAGGTCGCTTCCTTCGTTGAGCTACGCGGACACGTCGCCGGGCTCGCAACGGCGAACGAGACATCTCGCGATTACATCTCGCCGGTGATGAACGGATTGGTCAGGCGTTCCTGGCCGATGCTGGAGCCGGCGCCGTGGCCGCAGATGAAGCCGACATCGTCTCCGAGCGGCAGCAGCTTTTCCTTGATCGAGTTGATCAGCGTGGCGTGGCTGCCGCCCGGCAGGTCGGTACGCCCGACCGAGCCGTTGAACAGGACGTCGCCGACATGGGCGAAGCGCAATTCCTTGTTGAAGAACACGATGCTGCCGGGCGAATGGCCGGGACAATGCAGGATGTCGAAGGTGAGGTCACCGATCGAGACCTGCTCGCCCTCGTCGAGCCAGCGGTCCGGTCCGAAATTGCGCACGCCGGTCATGCCGAACCGCTCGCCGCTCGATACGACATTGTCGAGCAGGTATTTGTCGGCGATATGCGGGCCTTCGATCTTGACCTGCAGCGCGTCGCGCAACTCCGCGGCGCCACCGACATGATCGATATGGCCGTGAGTCAGCCAGATCTTTTCGACGGTGACGCCGGTCTGCTTGATCGCTTCCAGAATCTTGGGAACGTCCCCGCCGGGGTCGATCACCACGGCCTTCTTGGAAGGCTCGTGCCAGATAATGGTGCAGTTCTGCTCGAACAACGTTACCGGAACGATGATCGCGCCGGCCTTCGGCTGGGTCTCGGTGGGGGTATCGGTTTGCTGGGTCATGAGCGGCACCATATTGATCCGCAAATGGCCGTCAACACAGGTTTGCAAACCCCAGGTAACCCGGGTGTGATCGGAACCACCCCGTGCTAGGATTTTTCGCAGTTTGACTGTCGCGAGTACCGATTGCCATGAGCCAGGCTTCCACATCGCCGTTAGGCGGCGCCCGCACCACCGCCCGCGCGTTCTTTGTCAGCGAACGCCTGAATACGTCCGGCCTGGAGCGCGGCGACGTCCTGGCCACCACGCCGCTCGCATTTCGCGTCAACACCAACGGTGTCGCGGTGCTGTTTCGCTATGGCGTGGTGGTCCTGATCGGCCTGAATGCGCTGGAAGAGGAAGAATTCCTCCGCGGCCTCGAACAGCGCATGACCGGGAAATTCGCGCGGCGGGACGAGGAAATCGCCATCATCGAACAGGCCGCGGACCGCGAGGAGCTGATTCCGCCGGGGGGTCCGATCAGCCTGCAAAGCCTCTCACCCGAGCGGCTGATCCTGATCGCCGAGGCGCTTGCCAAGAGCGTGGTTCTGGCGCGGCACGAACGCGAGGTCGCCAGCGTGTTCGACACCACCGAGCCGTTCGCGCGGGAATTGGCGCAGCGCGGCCAGATGCGCGGCGGCCGTCAGGCGATCCTCAAGCATATCGGCAACGCGCTATTGGTGCGGCACCGGGTATCGGGCCCGGTTGAAGTCGCCGAAAAACCCGACGTGCTCTGGGACAAGCCGCATCTGGAGCGGCTCTACGCGCGGCTGGAGGACGAATATGAACTCAAGGAGCGGGCGGAATCCCTGAACCGCAAGCTCGCCGTGATCGCCGAGACCGCGCAGGTGCTGACCGACATCATCGACACCAGACGCTCGCTTCGGCTCGAACTGATCATCGTGTTCCTGATTTTGTTCGAGGTGATGATCACGGTGTATCAGCTCGCGATCAACAGGCATTAATGTCACGTCATTCCGGGTTCGAGGCTGTGCTTCGCCCCGGAATGACGGGTGACAATTTACCGCTTGATCTGCGCTTTCAGCGTGTCCTCGACGACGCGGTCGAACGACGACGCCTTGGGCGGCGCCTTGGCGCGCTGTTCGGCGACGTAGGTGTCGCGCTTCGCCACCAAAGCGGCGAGTTTTTCGTTGAGCAGCTTGCGCTGGCTCATCTGCCTGTTGACCTCATCGAGGCGCGCCTGCGGCTTCATCGCCCGCAGATTGTCCGGCAGCTCTTCCTCCTTGATGGCGGAAACGCTGTTGCGGCCGTTGCTGACGTCGGCGACGAGGTCGCCGCCGGTGACGGCCTCCGCCGTCGATTTCGCACGCTTGTTGATATAGCTTGCCATCTCGGATGCCTGTGAGGGAGCGGCGGCCGCCATCCGCGACAATTGCTGCGTCTGGTCCTCGGTGCGCTTCTGCATCGCGCGCGGGCCATAGGGGATCACGGTGCCGTTGACCTCGCGCTGCAGGATGATGATGTCCTCGTCATACGGCGTCTCGATAATGACGACCTGGCCGCCGTCCTGCGGGATCGGAATGAAGCGGCCGTTGCCGTGCTGGGCGATATCGCGCCACACCCGCTCGGTATCGATGGCGTTGCCGGCCAGCACCGCGTTGACGATGATGTCCTTCTGCTTCGCCACCGAAAGCGTGATCGGATACTTGGTGTCCTGCGCGTAATCCATGTGCGGCGGCGCGTCGCCGACCAGAAACACGATTCGCCTGGTGTCGCTGCCCGTGGTCCATTGCAGCTTGTTGACGGCAACATCGAGCGCCTCGTTGACGCTCTCCGGCCAGTCGCCGCCGCCGCGCGCCTTCAACTCCAGCAGGCTGGCGTAGAGATCCTGGATGTCGGTGGTGAGTTCGATCTTCCGTGTGACGTAGTCGTCGCCGATGTCGCGATAGGCGACGAGGCCCATGCGGATAGCGGCGTCGGGATTGCTATCGACGATCGCCGTCGCGATCGACCAGATCTTGCGCTTGGCGCCTTCGATCAGGCCGCCCATCGAGCCCGTGGTGTCGAGCACGAACGCGACTTCGACGGTGGGTTTTGCCAGGGCCTGTGTCGCGCCGGCGGAAAGTGGCAGGGCGGCGAGGGCGAATGCGAGCGAGCGAAGCGTGGTGGATGACTTCATGGTTTTCCTCCAGTGTTTCGTCCCCTGGGAACCGAGGTTCCCCCGGCTTCACGGTGGCGTCTGGCCCAAATCAAGGCGGGGCGGGGTCGAATTTACGGCCGACAAGGGCTTGGCCCGCAAAGGGAATGCGGGGCCGGCTGTTGGACGGTCCGAAATCGGTTATGGTTCGAGCGATGGAATCGCCCGCCCGCCAGATTTCGCTCGTGCCCGCGCCCGACGGCCGCCAGTCGGAGACCGCGCTTGCGATCGCGCGCGGCACCGCGCGGCTGTTACGGTCGCTGGGCTTTTCCTGCATCAGCGAATTGCCGTTGCCCTCGGGCCGGCGCGCCGACCTGGTGGCGCTGAACGCGCGCGGCGAAATCTGGATCGTCGAGATCAAGTCGTCGGTGGAAGATCTGCGCGCCGACCAGAAATGGCAGGATTACCGGATGCATTGCGACCGGCTGTTCTTTGCCTTCACGCAGGATCTGCCGTGCGAGATTTTCCCCGCCGATACCGGCCTGATCATCGCCGACGCCTATGGCGCGCATCTGCACTGCGAGGCGCCGGAACACAAGCTGCCGGCGCCGACCCGCAAGCTGATGACGGTGCGATTCGCGCTCGCCGCCGCGCAACGGATCAACCGGCTGGTCGATCCGCAGGGGCACGGGGAGTTTTAGGAATTTGGTGGTGCCGTAGGGTGGGCAAAGGCGCACTTCGCGCCGTGCCCACCATTTA
>JAIEPP010000075.1 GCA_019748335.1 Xanthobacteraceae bacterium | reverse complement strand
GGGATTCTGGCGCGAAATTGGGCGTTGGCCGCGCGCGGTTGGTAGCACTTCGCGCCCGGAACTGTCCAAGCAACCCGTTGGTTTGCCTTGAAATACCCTCTTAACGTGTAGCCGTTAGTGAAGCATTAATCATGTCAGGGCAATTGCCGTAATTTGTGTCACATTTTTGAGTTGCAAGGGTAGGTGTTTACCTGATCCAAACCCGTCAAGCCAGACACTCCGCCCGCAAATCCGCGGGTGAGTAATGGCTGGCAAGAATTGGCAGGCGAGCGGGAAGAATTCGATTCCGGCGCGGGCCTTCATGTGCCTGTTCGCTGCCGCTTTGCCGTGGGAATCGGCGCGCGGCGCGCCGCTGTCCGGCGGCGGCTTTGCGCCGGCGAGCTATGTCGGCGCGTTCGATCCCAATCTGATCTGGGAGTTGTTGATCGGCGCCGTCGTCATCACGTCCTTTCTCGCCGCGGTCGGGCTCTGGATATTGACGGCGTTGCGCAGGGCCGAGCGGGCCAAGTTGCGGCGCAATGCCTTCATCAGTTCCGCCCTGAACAATCTCAATCAGGGCGTGATGATGACCAACGCGGAAAAGCGCGTGGTGTTCTGCAACGACCGCTTCCTCGAAATCTATGGACTGAGCCGCTCGGACATCACGACCGATATGACCAGCCGGGACATGATCGAGTTGCGGCGCCAGCGCGGCATGATAGATGTCACCTTCGATGAATTCGTCGATCTTGCCAGCCGGCCGGAAGGCCACATCACCGAATTGCCCAACGGCTACGCGGTGCTCGCGAAAATCTTCCGGTTGCCGAACGGCGGGACGATCGTAACGCACGAGGACTGCACCGAGCAGCGCAAACTGTCGCGCAAGCTGGCATCGACCACCCAGTTCCTGGAGTCGGTGCTCGACAACGTGCCGGTCTGCGTCGCCGCCAAGAACATCCAGGACGGCCGCTACATTTTCGCCAACCGCGCCTTCGAACGGTTCTCGCGCTTCTCCCGCGATCATATCGTCGGCAAGCGCGCCGACGAGATTTTCCGTCCCGAAACCGCGAAAAGCATCGACGTGGCGGACCAGTCGGCGCTGAACGCCCCGGAAGGCCATCACCGCACCGAACTCACCGTCGAGCGCGGTTCGGAGAAGCGCATTCTGGCCTCCAACCGGGTGATCGCGCGCAACGAGAAGGGCGAGCCCGAGTTCCTGATCGCGCTGTTCGACGACGTGACCGAACGCCGCTCGCTGTCGCGCGAACTGGAAAACACCAAGAAGTTCCTCGAACTCGTGGTCGACAACATTCCGGTGTCCCTGATCGTCGAGCGCGTCAGCGACGGGCGATATCTGCTCGCCAACCGCAGCGCCGAAACCATCCTCAACCGCCGTCGCGAGGACGCCACCGGGCTCACCGCCACCGATATCTTCAATCCCAGGGAAGCCAAGCTGATCATTGCGCGCGACGAGGCCGCGATCAAGAAACGCGGCCTGCTGACCGAGGAGCACCCGATCTCCACCAAGGACGGCCTGCGGCTGTTCCTGACCCGCCGCATGACCGTGCTCGACGATGCCGGCGAGCCGCAATATCTGATCAAGACCCATGAGGACGTCACCGACCGGCGCCAGACCGAGTCGCGGATGGCGCACATGGCCTATCATGACGGCCTCACCGATCTGCCGAACCGCGCCGCCTTCCTGCAGGCGCTGGCCCAGATGATCGAAGCCTGCGCCGGCACCGACGAGGAATTCGCGGTGCTGTGCGTCGACCTCGACGGCTTGAAGGAAATCAACGACGTGTTCGGCCATGCCATGGGCGACAAGCTCCTGATCGAGGTCGCCGGCCGCATCCAGGCTTCCGCCCGCGGCGGCGTGGTGGCGCGGCTCTCCGGCGACGAGTTCGGCCTGATCATCGACGGCAAGCAGCCGGACGCCGGCAAGGCGCTGGCCGAAAAACTCGCCGAGGCGCTGTCGAACGAATTTTTGATCGACGGCAAGTCGGTGCGTACCGGCGTCACGACAGGCATCTCGGTATTTCCGCACAACGGCGCCGACGCGGCCTCGCTGCTGGCCAATTCCGGTGCGGCGCTGTTCCGCGCCAAGGCGAAATCGCGCGGCTCGATCGGCCTGTTCGAACCCGAAATGGACCAGCAGATCCGCGACCGCCGCGTGCTGCACCAGGATCTTTCGATGGCGATCAGGAACGGCGAATTGTCGCTGTATTACCAGCCGCAGGCCACCTCGGGGCCGACGGTCGCCACCAGCGAGGTCATCGGCTTCGAGGCGCTGGCGCGCTGGCAGCATCCGCTGCGCGGCTTCGTCTCGCCCGGCGATTTCATCCCGCTGGCCGAGGAAAGCGGCCTGATCGTCGAAATGGGACAATGGATCCTGCGCGAAGCCTGCCGCGAGGCCGCGTCCTGGCCGGTGCCGTTGCAGATCGCCGTCAACCTGTCGCCGGCGCAGTTCATGCACGGCGACGTGGTCAGCCTGGTGCATTCGATCCTGCTCGAAACCGGGCTGGCGCCGGACCGGCTGGAACTCGAAATCACCGAGGGCGTGCTGATCGAGGACTTCGACCGCGGTCTCGCTTTGTTGCGGCGGCTGAAGGCGCTCGGCGTCCGCATCTCGATGGACGATTTCGGTTCCGGCTATTCCTCGCTGAGCTACCTGCAGGCGTTCCCGTTCGACAAGATCAAGATCGACCGCGCCTTTGTCATGAATCTCGGGCGCAACCCGCAATCGGCGGCGATCGTTCGCGCCGTCATCGACCTCGGCCACGGCCTCGAAATGTCGATCGTTGCCGAGGGTGTCGAGACCCAGGAACAGCTCGGCTTCCTGTCGGAAGAGGGCTGCGACGCGGTGCAGGGCTATTTCATCGGCAAGCCGTTCCCGATCGGGCACTACGCAACGCTGGTCGGCCGCAGCGATGCCGATGTGGTTGTCCTGGAGCATGCACGCAAGACCGCCAGCGCCTGATTGCTGCCTTCGGATTCTTGCTTTCGGATTCTTGCCTTCCGTGACGGGCCCGGCTACCTTGACGGACACCTGATCGAGAAAGGAGGGCTGCGCAGTGACATTTTTCCGGCACTATCGCCAGCGTGGCCCCGTCAACGCCCTGCAAATGCGTTTGCAGGGCTGACCAGAGACTTTTCGAAAAATCTCTTCCTGGTCTGCCCCGAGGCAATGCAGCGCCGAACATTGATCGTTCGCGCTTGCATTTACGTAACTCGCCGCGCTGACACGAATATCCGATGATGGCTGCATGCCCCGGACGTCGTGATCACCGGCAGGACCGGGACAAGATCATGACCCTTATCAATATCCGCGATCTCGGCGTTGCGCTGAACGCTCCACTGTTTTCCCAACTGAACCTTGTCGTCAATGCCGGTGACCGTATCGGGCTCGTCGCAGCCAATGGACGCGGCAAAACCACACTGCTGCGCTGCATTGCCAGCCTGATGGAGCCAAGCGAAGGCGATATCACCAGATCGCGAGGGCTGACCATCGGCTATGTAGAGCAGGATGTGCCATCCACGCTCACGGATACGCCGTTCCACGCGGCGGTACTCGAGATGCTGCCGATTGAACGGCGGGCGAGCGAAAGCTGGAGGGTCGATGTTGCCCTGGAATCGCTGGAGGTGCCCGAAGGGTTGCGGCAGAGGCCGCTGAAGCAGTTGAGCGGCGGCTGGCAGCGGTTTGCCATGCTTGCCCGCGTAGTGGTGGCCGAGGCCGATGTGTTGCTGCTCGACGAGCCGACCAACCATCTGGACCTCGCCAGGATCAGCCAGCTTGAGGGTTGGCTGAACGCGCTGCCACGCGATATGCCGGTCGTCATCTCGAGTCATGACCGCGCCTTTCTCGACGCAACTACGAACCGCACGCTGTTTCTGCGGCCCGAACAGTCACAGATATTTCCGTTGCCCTATACGCGGGCGCGCGCCGCGCTCCGTGAGGTGGACGCGTCGGATGAGCGCCGCTACCAGCGTGACGTCAAGGCCGCCCAGCAGCTTCGCCAGCACGCGGCAAAGCTCAACAATATCGGCATCAATTCCGGCAGCGATCTTTTGTTGCAGAAGACGAAGCAACTGAAGCAGCGTGCCGAGAAACTGGAGGGGGCGGCAAAGCCCGCGCATCTGGAACGATCCGCAGGCACGATCAAGCTCGCCAACCGCGGAACCCATGCCAAGGTTCTTATTGCGCTGGATGATGCCACAGTCTCGGCACCGGATGGCAGGTTGCTGTTCAGGACCGGCAAGCAGTTCATCTGCAAGGAAGACCGGATCGTGCTGCTGGGACCGAACGGGGCCGGCAAGACCCGGCTCGTGGCGATGCTGCGGCAGGCGATCGAAGATCCGGAAACCCCGCAGGCCGGCATCAAGGTCACGCAGTCGCTGGCGCTCGGCTATTGCCAGCAGGATCTCGCCGATCTGGATGATGCCGACACGCCGATGCACGCGATCGTCAGCCGCTTCGATGTCGGCGATCAGAGTGCACGCGCATGGCTTGCCAGTTCCGGCCTGTCGGTGGCGATGCAGGGCCGTCCGATCGGCCGGCTTTCCGGCGGACAGAAGGCGCGTCTCGGCATGCTTCTGCTGCGGCTTGCCCAGCCGAATTTCTATCTGCTCGATGAGCCGACTAATCACCTGGATATCGAGGGGCAGGAGATGCTGGAGGACGAATTGATGGAGCATCAGGCAAGCTGCCTGCTGGTGTCACACGACCGCAACTTCGTGCGAACGGTGGGAACCCGGTTCTGGGTAATCGAAAAAAGGAAGCTGGTGGAGCTGGAAGGACCGGAAATTTTCTTCGCATCGGTCAGTGCGACTGGTTAGAGCGTTTTCAAGCGAAGTGGGCGCCGGTTCGCGTAAAGAAAACGCGTCAAGGCAAAAGATTAGAGCCCGGTTCTGATTCAATCAGAACCGATAAGGCTCTAGCGCCGCGGCTTGATGTTTCTTTATGCGAACCAGTATCCACTTCGCTCGAAAACGCGATAGAGTCTGATTCAGTCACGGCTCTCTCCGGTTAAGCGTTGTGTATGGCGGACTACGATCTGGCGATTATCGGCGGCGGCTTGAATGGCGTCAGCATCGCGCGCGACGCCGCCGGGCGCGGCCTGCGCGTGATCCTGCTGGAGCAGGGCGACCTCGGCGCCGGCGCGTCCTCGGCCAGCCCACGGATGATCCATGGCGATCTGGCCGGGCTGGAGCGCCGGCACTTTCTTCGCGTCCATGCCGCACTTGCCGAGCGTAACATCTGGCTCAAGGTTGCGCCGCATCTGGTGCGCCCGATGCGCTTTGTCATTCCGGCCCATGCCGACGAGCGCCCGGCCTGGCAGTTGCGATCGTGGCTGTTGTGCTACGACCGGCTGGCCTCGGGCAACGGCCTGCCGGCCTCCGCCACCGTCGACGTAACGCATCATCCGGTCGGTAACGCGCTGAAGCGGCCATTCGGCACCGCGTTCGAATACTCCGACTGCGTGGTGGACGATGCCCGGCTGGTGATCCTGAACGCGGTCGATGCGGCGGCGCGCGGCGCCGTGATCCGCACCGGCGCGCGCTGCACCCGCGCCGAACGGGGCGCGACATGGCGGCTGGCGACGATCGATCGCGGCCACCGCCAGGTCGTGACCGCGCGTGCACTGGTCAACGCCACCGGGGCCTGGACTTCATCCGTCGCCGAAACCGTGCTGCGCCAGCCGGCGCCGAACGCGGCGACGTCGCAGGTGAGCCAGATCGTGGTCCGCCGCCTGTTCGACAGCGACAACGTCTATGTGTTCCAGAACAGCGACGGAAGGCTGATTTTCGCCAGCCCCTATGAGCGCGATTTCACGCTGATCGGCACCGTCGGCCACGCCTTCAAGGGCGATCCCGCCATCGTCGCCGTGGCGGCGAGCGATGTGGCCTATCTCTGTGATGTCGCGAACCGTTACTTTCGCGAGCGGATCGAGGCCGTCGACGTGGTGCGGACGGTTTCCGGCGTCAACATGGTGATGAACCCGGTCAAGCGATCGCCGCGCGACGGCGCCATCGCGTTCAACCATGGACGCGGCAAGGCGCCGCTGATCACGATCTTCGGCGGCGACGTTACCACCTCGCGCCTGCGCGCGGAGAAGGCGGTCTCGAAGCTGACGCCATTCTATCCGATGTCGCCGCGCTGGACCGCGAAGGCGCCGCTGCCCGGCGGCGACTTTGCCTGGGGCCGCTTCGACAACGAGGTCGATGAGGTGCGGGCACGCTGGCGGTTTCTCGGCGAGGACCAGGCACGGCGGCTGGTCGCCGCCTATGGCACCAACGTCGCGGCGGTGCTCGGTGATGCCAGCGACCGCGCCGACCTCGGCCCCGCCTTCGGGCCGGAACTGACGGGCGCCGAAGTGCGCTATCTCATGACGCGGGAATGGGCGCGCTTTCCGGACGACATCCTGTGGCGCCGCAGCAAGCTCGGGCTGACGATGCCGTCCGCGGACAAGGAAGCACTGGCGGCCTTCATGGCCAAGGGATGCGCCGGGCCGGTGTAGGGAGGCGCCGGTTGGTCAGCCCTTGCTGCCGGCTTCCCGCACGTCGGACGGCGTGGCGCCGAACTGGCGGCGGAAGGCGCGGTTGAAATAGGAGATGTCGTTGAAGCCGTTGCTGTGCGCGAGCTGGGCGATGGTCAGATGGGCGTAGCGCTGATCCAGCAACATGCGCCGGACCCTGGCCAGCCGCTCGGTCAGGATAAAGGCGGTGAACGATGTTCCGTCCTCTTCGAACAGCTTTCGGATATAGCGGGACGAGATGCCGTGGCGCTCCGCCACCATTTCCGATGATAGATCGTTGCGGCCGATAATGGCCAGAATGTCCGATTTGATTGTCCGCAGCCGTGCCGCCTTGACGCCGCCGAGCGCCATTTCGGCGCGGTCACCGCGCGCACCCAGCGCCAGCGATGCGAGATCGATGATGTGCGCGGCGGCCGATCGCGCAAGGTCGGGATTGGCAAGCTCGTCGGCGGCGAGCACCGTATCCAGATATTTGATCAGCAGGCGCAGCGCCGGATTGTCGCTGGGAATGGAGTTGCCGTAGGCGGCGGTGAAATCCGGCGTTAGTTCGGCAACGGCCGGCCGCTCCAGTGCGAGCGTGATGAAGCTGCCATGGGTGTGCAGCGTGCTGACCGAGGGAGCGGTCGCCGCCAGCACGCTGGCACTGCCGACGCCACTGATCAGCTCCTTGCCGAATTGCGTCGCGGAAGCATGGCCGCCGCGCAGGATGCTCAGCGCGACGATATCCCGGCCTTGCTTGAGCAATTCGGGCGTCACTCTGTAATGCGCAGGCGAGCGTGAGCCGGCGGCAATGGCCACATTGGGCAAAAGAGTGAAGGTGACGTCGGCCTGGAACGGACCGTCGCCGATCGGCTCGATATCGACCTTGGCAATGCCGCGTCCATAGGTTTCGCGCCACATCGCGAGGCGCTTGTCCTCTGGAAATGCGTCTGTCGAGATATGCAAGCGACTTCGCTGCGATTCAAAATCCTGCATCGGTCCCCCCGGCCATTACGTCATCCGATAGTCGCTCCCAAACGACGGTGCGTTCATTCCGCCGTCAGACTTTCTGCTGTGCTTGGGGGGAGGGATTTTGTGTCGAATCGGCCACAGCTGACGGAGGAAGCAGCTGGAGTGCCGAATACGGCTATCCGCAGTTCCGTGGCCGCCAAGACAGTCTCGCCGGCCGGACTAGGGTGGGTGTGCCCCGGAGATATTTGAGGACTTTTTATAAAGCGAATATTGGCCGTGATCGCCGCGACGGGTTTGCTGGGTAGCGTCGGCGCGGCCAACTATCGCTTCTAGCCACCCCTCAATTTCGCAGCACGACCGCCTCCGCCCAAGCCTGATCGCGCCCGGAAGGCCTGCGCTCAAGCCGCGTCGAGATCAGCCGCGCGGCCTTGTCGCCGTGGCCGGCGCGCAGGCAGGCCACGATCAGCGTGTCTTCCCACAACTCGCGCTGGGCGTGGCTGCCGCCGATCCGTGCCAGGTCGGACATCGCCGGTTCCAGCAGGCGTATCGCGTTATCATTGTCGCCGTCTGCGAAGGCCTTGACGCCGCGGCAGAGGTCGATCGCGGCGCGGCCCGGCGCCAGCTTTCCACTCGCTTCGCGCGCTTCAAGTTGGGCCAGCCGTGCTTCCAATGCTTCGCCGCCGGTCATCGCCGCGGCCAGCGCATGGTGAACGTCGGCGAAGTGCGCGCCTGCCTGCGGGAAATATTTCTCGCCGTAGGCCGCCATGTCCCGCCAATGCGGCTCCAGCCCGGCTTGTCCGGCGAGCTCCAGCCGCCACAGCAGCGAGGTGCCGTCGGTGAAGATATTGAGTGGCGGGTAGGGTCGCCCGGCCGGCTTGATCTGCTGTTCATAGACCGCGAGCGCGCCATCGAGATCGCCGGCATCGAGCGCGCTCAGCGCGCCGTGCCAGGCCAGATGGCCGTGCAGGAAACTCTGGCGATCATGCGCCGGCAGCCATTGCGAGATAAACGTGCGGCCGGCTTCCATGTCGCCCTGCTCGAACATCGCGTGTGACAGGCCGTGCGCGGCATTGGCGTTGGCCGATCGCAGCTCCACCGCGCGTTCGCTCAAGGTCCGTCCTTCGCGCAGGTTTCCCGCCTCGGTATGCGACCAGCCGAGATAGCTCGTGAACCACCAGTCTTCGCCGTAATGCGTGGCGTTGCGCGCGCAGATCGCGAGCTTGGCGGCGTCATGGTCGGCGCGCCCCGAGAAGGCATAGAGGCCGAAGGCGCCGAGCAGCAGCGCCAGCACCAGCGCGTCGCGGGGGTATTCATCGAGATGCGCCTCGGCGGTGTCGGTGGCGATTTTCGGCTTGCTCTCGATCACCGCGGCCATGACCTCGACGTGACCGATCTCGCGGGGAGTAGTTCCTGCCGCCAGTTGCCGCGCGTGCGCGGCCATGGCGCGCGCCTCCTTGCCTTCCATGTTGAGCTGATGCAGGCGGGCGCGGGCAATATGCGCCAGCGCGAAGCCCGGATCCTCGGCAATCGCGCGGTTGAAAGCTTCCTCGGCCCCGTGCCAGGCCGACAGCATGCAGTCCACGCCGTCGCGGTAATACGCCGCTGCGCGATCCGAAGTGGTCGTCAGCGGCAGATCGTATCTGTCCCGGTTCATTTCCTCTTATTCCGTCATCACGAGGGTCACGCCAAGCCTAGCAGAGACGTGACCGGCGGCGTCCACAATATTGTGGCCGCGGCCGGCGAAGCAGTTGAGCGGATGCCGATCCGCCGCTAGCGTGCAGCCACGGCTGACATGGCAGGGGACATGACCGAGGAATCGCCCGAGATCGACGCGCCTGAGATCGAGGAAGCCGTGCTGCCGGTCAAGTCCGCGCCGCCGGCGGAGCCTGCCGCCGACATGCCGCTGCTCCGCATCGAGGGCGTCGGCAAAAAATTCGGCAATTTCCGCGCCGTGGACCGGCTGTCGCTCGACATCCGCGCCGGCGAGTTCTTTGCGCTGCTCGGCCCCAGCGGCTGCGGCAAGACCACGCTGCTGCGGATGCTCGCCGGTTTCGAGACGCCGGACGAGGGCCGCATTCTGCTTGACGGCAAGGACATCGCGCCGGTCGCGCCGCACCAGCGACCGGTCAACATGATGTTCCAGAACTACGCGCTGTTTCCGCACCTTTCGGTGCGCGACAACATCGCGTTCGGCCTGAAGCGGGCCGGCATGGCACGGGCCGATATCGCGACCCGGGTCGGGGAGATGGTGGCCCTGGTCAAGCTCGACGGGCTGGAGAAGCGCAAACCGGATCAGCTTTCCGGCGGCCAGAAGCAACGCGTGGCGCTGGCGCGCGCGCTGGCGCGGCGGCCGCAGGTGCTGCTGCTCGACGAGCCGCTGGCGGCGCTCGACAAAAAGTTGCGCGAGAGCACCCAGCTCGAATTGATGGAGCTGCAACGCCGGCTCGGCATGACTTTCATCATCGTCACTCACGACCAGGAAGAGGCGATGACGATGGCGAACCGGATCGGCGTGATGGACGCCGGCCGGCTTGAACAGGTCGCGACCCCGCGCGAACTCTACGAGGCGCCGCGGTCGCGCTGGGTCGCCGAGTTCGTCGGTGACATCAACCTGTTCGAGGGCGAGATCAGTTCGCGTGAGCATCATCGCCTGAACATCTGGACGCGGCTGGCCGGTACGATCGTCGCTGCCGAACCGCGACAGCGGGTGACCCAGGCCAACGTCTCGGTCGCGATCCGCCCCGAAAAGGTCAAGCTGTCACGTCGCGGCCCGGTCTCGGACGCGGGCACGTCGCAGGCGATCAACCGGCTCGAAGGCGTCGTCACCGATGTCAGCTATCTCGGCGGCCTTACGGTCTACAAGGTCAAGCTCGATTCCGGCGCGGTGGTGCGCTCGTCGATGGCCAATACCGCGCGGCTCGACTTCGACGCCTATAGTGCCGGCCGGCGCGTGGTGGCGTGGTTCACGCCGGACGACTGCGTGGTGCTGGAACAATGAGCGCGCGTAACATCTTTGCGCGCCCGGCGCGCTACGCCGCGATCGCGCCGTATCTCTGGATGGTGCTGTTCTTCCTGGTGCCGTTCGGTTTCGTGCTGAAGATCAGCCTGTCACAGACCGCGATCGCGCAGCCGCCTTACCTGCCGCTGTTCGAATTCACGGAAGGCTGGGGCGCGCTCAAGGCGGCGTTCGCCGCCCTCTCGCTGGATAACTTCCGGCTTTTGATTTCCGACAACCTCTACATCGCGACGTATCTGCGCAGCCTGGTCGTCGCCGTCACGTCGACCTTGATCCTGCTGTTGATCGGTTACCCCATCGCCTACGGCATGGCGCGGCTGCCGCAGCGCTGGCAGGGTGTGGCGATGATGCTGGTGATCGTGCCGTTCTGGACCTCGTTTCTGATCCGCATCTATGCCTGGATCAACATCTTGCAGCATGACGGCCTGCTCAACAAGATTCTGCTGGCGCTGCATCTGGTATCGGTGCCGGTGGTGTGGCTCTCGACCGACAGCGCGATGTATCTCGGCATCGTCTATTCCTATCTGCCGTTCATGATCCTGCCGCTGTATGCGACGCTGGCCAAATTGGACCCGGCGCTGCTGGAGGCAGCCAGCGACCTAGGCGCCGCGCCACTGGCGACGTTCTGGCTGGTGACGTTTCCGCTGTCGTTGCCGGGCGTCGGCGCCGGCGTGTTGCTGTGCTTCATTCCGATCGTCGGCGAATTCGTGATCCCGGATCTGCTGGCCGGCTCCAGTTCGATGATGATCGGCCAGACGCTGTGGCTGGAATTCTTCACCAACAAGGACTGGCCGGTGGCGTCCGCCGCCGCGGTGGCGCTGCTGCTGCTGCTGGTGCCGCCGCTGCTGTTGTATGACCGGCTGCAGCGCCGCACCCTGCAAGGGGAAGGCTGATGGCGCGCCGGGTCAACGGGATCTCGCGATTCAACGTCACCGCGCTGGCGCTGGGGCTGGCGTTTCTATACCTGCCGATCGTGATCCTGGTGATCTATTCCTTCAATGCCTCGCGACTGGTGACGGTGTGGGGCGGCTGGTCGCTGCGCTGGTACGCTGAATTCTTCAACGACCGCGCCATGCTGGACGCGGCATGGATGAGCCTTCGCGTCGCCGCGGTGTCGGCGACGTTGGCGACGCTGCTCGGTACGCTCGGCGCGGTGGCGCTGGCGCGCGGCGGGCGTTTTCGGGGACGCGCGCTGTTTTCCGGCATGCTGTATTCGCCGCTGGTGATGCCCGAGGTGATCTCGGGGCTGTCGCTGCTGTTGCTGTTCGTGGCGCTCGACGCCGAGCGCGGGTTCTGGACCGTCACCATCGCCCACACCACGCTGACGATGTGCTTCGTCACCGTGGTGGTGCAGTCGCGGCTCGCCTCGCTCGACCGCAGCCTCGAGGAGGCGGCGATGGACCTCGGCTGCGATCCGGTGCGGGCGTTCCTGAGCGTGACGCTGCCGCTGATCATCCCGGCGATATCAGCGGGGTGGATGCTGGCCTTCACGCTGTCGCTCGACGACGTCGTGATTGCGAGTTTTACCACCGGCCCCGGTTCGGCGACGCTGCCGATCCGGATCTATTCGGAAGTGCGGCTCGGCGTGAAGCCCGAGATCAACGCCATCTGCACCATGGTGATCGCGTTCATCGCGGTGGTGATTGTGGCGGCGTCGTTCGCTTCGAAGCTTTCGAGTTCGCAAGGCGAGAGCGCGGCGCCGCTGTAACACGAAAGACGGAATCGCTTAATGAATCCGGACGAAAGGTGGCGTCATCTGGAAGAAGCTTTGATGAGTCTCGTCGACTCTATGGCTGCTCAGCTCGATGATATGAATCGAAAGATATTGATCGACTTTATTGAAAACCGGGAATTTGGAGTTGCATTGGAATGGTTACACTCAATTATTAGAGTGCGTGATCTCCAACTCTCCGATCAGCAAGAAACTGAAGTTCAGCGGCTGGCTGGGTTGATGAACATCGACCTTTCAAAGGTGGATTAAGTACCTGCATCGTCAATATGCACCTTTAATCGTCATCACGACTTCACCGCACCCGCGGTCAGCCCGCCGACCATGTAGCGCTTGAACGCGTAGTAGATCGCGGCCGGCGGCAGT
>JAIEPP010000632.1 GCA_019748335.1 Xanthobacteraceae bacterium | reverse complement strand
GAAATCCTCGACCTCGGCGTCAAGGCCGGCATCGTCGAGAAGTCCGGCGCCTGGTTCTCCTATGACAGCCAGCGGCTGGGCCAAGGCCGCGAAAACTCAAAAGCCTTCCTCAAGGCCAACCCCGACATGACCGCCAAGATCGAAATGGCGATCCGCCAGAATTCCGGCCTGATCGCCGAGCAGATCCTGGCCGGCTCGCCCGAGCGCGATGCCGACGGCGAGGACCCGGAGGCCGAGGAATAGGATTTTCCGGGACTTGGGTCTCGCGTAACCTGGGTTTCGACATAGCGGGTGCTGCGGACGTTGAGTTGCCGACGTTTGCAGCACCCGTTTTTGTTTGTGTGGTGCGGGTGAAGCTATGAAGCGTTTGATTTTGAGCGGTTCGCACGGGCCGAGTCTTATGAAAGCCGGCCGTGCTGAAGTGGTCGTCTTTTTCTTTTTTCGTTTTGTTTGGGGAGAGCTGCCAGCGCGTCAAAAGCTGGTGTCCTATTTGGCTGATGGGTCTGACCTGCCAGAGGATGATCATTGGTCCGATTACGTCAAAGGCCCTGTTTCCGATGAGGATTGCGTGGGCCTGAGCCTTGCGGAATTCTGCATGGGTTACGAAGAAATCGAGCTTTGGTTCGATCCACATCCCGAGGACCAGCTGCGATTGGTCTGGTTGTTGGATTATTTGCGAGCATATCCGCTTCTAACCACCAAGTTGTTCGTTCGCCTGATCGATCAGGAATTAATTATGGTCTCGGATGCCTTTCTCGCGAAGGGTAATATCCCTCGCGCTGATGTCGGCGACGCCGAGCTTGAGACCGCGTCCGAGGTTTGGCATGCGTATCAAGCCACCACCCCCGAAGCCTGTTTTGCTCTGCTGAAGCGAAACTTGGGCGCGCTACCCCTGGTGAAGCCAACCTTGACCGCGCTGCTACAAGAGTTGCCTGGCCCTACGGGTCTTGGCGCCACTGAATTGCGGATACTGGAGCTTGTTGCACGAGGCTATCAAAGGATGGCCCTATTCTACCACAGGACGTTGCGCGGCACGCTTGTATTCGACGAATGGCAGCTCGGCTATTTGCTTGATGGGCTTGCGCATGGACCAGTGCCGGCCGTGTCGGGACTTGACGATGAACTCCGAACACTCGGCAAAGAGGCTTTTGGGCCTCGTGAGGAAGCCTACAAGCGTAGCCGACTCAAGATCACCGATTTTGGCAAAGCGGTTCTCCGTCATGAGGAAGACTTCAGCCGCCACAACCCGATTGATCGCTGGTGGGGCGGCACGCATCTGACCAACGACAACATGTGGCGCTGGCAGCCGACGCTGATAGGCCCGCAGTAGAACGTAGGATGGCTGGAGCGCAGCGATACCCATCAATGCTGTCGATGTGGTGATGGGTATCGCTGCGCTCCACCCATCTTACAAGTCTACGAAACTCACTCCGCCGCCTGCGCGTAGTCCGCGATCGGCGGGCACGAGCACACCAGGTGGCGGTCGCCATAGACGTTGTCGACGCGACCGACCGGGCACCAGTATTTGTCCGTCCGCGAGGTGCCGGCGGGGAAACAGCCATCGATGCGGCTGTAGGCGCGCGACCAGGCATCGTCGGCGATGTCGTGCACGGTGTGCGGGGCGTGGCGCAGCGGCGAGGCCTCGACCTTCCAGCGGCCCTTCTCGATTTCGGTGATCTCGTTGCGGATCGCGATCATGGCATCGCAGAAACGATCCAGCTCAGCTCTCGATTCCGACTCGGTCGGCTCGATCATCAGCGTGCCCGGCACCGGAAAGCTCATGGTGGGGGCATGGAAGCCGTAGTCGATCAGGCGCTTGGCAATGTCGTCGACGGTGACGCCGCTGGATGTCTTCAGCGGCCGCGGATCGACGATGCATTCATGCGCCACCCGGCCCTTGGCGTTCTTGTAGAGCACCGGGAAATGCGGATCGAGTTTGGTCGCGATGTAGTTGGCGTTGAGGATCGCAAGCTCCGTGGCACGCGTCAGCCCTTCGCCGCCCATCATCAGGATGTAGATGTAGGAGATGGTGAGAATCGACGCCGAGCCGAACGGCGCCGCCGATACCGGGCCGACCGGCGCGGCGCCGCTGGCGGCGGGATGCCCTGGCAGGTAGGGCGCCAGATGCGCTCTTACGCCGATCGGGCCCATGCCCGGGCCGCCGCCGCCATGCGGAATGCAGAACGTCTTGTGCAGATTGAGATGGCTGACGTCGGCGCCGTAGTCGCCGGGCCGCGACAGCCCGACCTGCGCGTTCATGTTGGCGCCGTCGAGATAGACCTGTCCGCCATTGATGTGAACGATATCGCAGATATCGCGGATGTGCTCCTCGAACACGCCATGCGTCGACGGATAGGTGATCATCACCGCGGCGAGGTTCTTGGCATGCAGCGCAGCCTTGGCGCGGAGGTCGTCGACGTCGACATCACCTCTGATGTCACACGCCACCACCACCACGTCCATCCCGACCATGCTGGCGGAGGCCGGGTTGGTGCCATGCGCGGAGGAGGGGATCAGGCACACTTTCCGATGCGGCTCGCCGCGCGCGGCGTGATAGCCGCGGATCGCCAGCAAGCCGGCATATTCGCCCTGCGCGCCGGAATTCGGCTGCAGCGAGATCGCGTCATAACCGGTGATGTCGCACAGCCACTGTTCCAGCTTTGCAAACAGCGCGTGATAGCCTTTTGCCTGTTCAGGCGGCGCGAACGGGTGCAGGTTGCCGAACTCCGGCCAGGTCAGCGGGATCATCTCCGAGGTCGCGTTGAGCTTCATGGTGCAGGAGCCGAGCGGGATCATCGCGCGGTCGAGCGCGAGGTCGCGATCGCTGAGCTTGCGCATGTAGCGCAGCAGCTCGGTCTCGGAGCGATGCGCGTGAAACACCGGATGGGTCAGGAACGCGCTGCCGCGCTTCAACTCGCCGGGAAGCGCCTCGCGCGCACTCACTGCGAGTTCCGCGTAGGCAAGCTTGCCGCCGAACGCGCGCCAGACCGCCTCGATCACTTCAGGCGTGGTGGTCTCGTCGACGGCGATACCCAGCGTGCCTTCGCCGATGCGCAGATTGATGTTCTCGGCCAGCGCCCGCGCCACGATCTCGTTCGTCTTCGCGCCGGTGGTCACGGTCACCGTATCGAAGTAGTTTTGTGCCTTCAGCACGAAGCCGAGCTTGGCTAGCCCCGCCGCCAGCACGGCGGCGCGCCGGTGTACCGTGCGCGCGATATGCGTCAGGCCCTCCGGGCCGTGATAGACCGCGTACATCGAGGCGATTACTGCCAGCAGCACCTGCGCGGTGCAGATGTTGGAGGTGGCCTTTTCGCGGCGGATATGCTGCTCGCGGGTTTGCAGCGCCAGCCGATAGGCCGGTGCGCCGCGCGTATCCACCGACAGGCCGACGATGCGGCCGGGCAGCGAACGCTTCAGCGCGTCGCGCACCGCCATATAGGCCGCATGCGGTCCGCCATAGCCCATCGGCACGCCAAAGCGCTGTGCCGATCCGATCGCGATGTCGGCGCCGAGTTCGCCGGGCGAGGCCAGCAGCGTCAGCGCCAGCAGGTCGGCGGCGACGACGGCAAGCGCGCCCCTGGCGCGCAGCACGGCGATGGCCGGCCGCAGGTCGCGCACCGCGCCGGACGTGCCCGGATATTGCAAGAGCGCGCCGAACACCTCGGCTCTGTCGAGATCGGTGAGGGGATCTCCGACGATCAGCGACCAGCCCAGTGGTTCGGCGCGGGTGCGCAGCACCGCCAGCGTCTGCGGATGCACTTCGGCATCGACAAAGAACGATTTCGCCTTCACCTGCGACGCGCGCTCGGCCAGCGCCATGCCTTCGGCGGCGGCGGTGGCTTCATCGAGCAGCGAGGCATTGGCGACGTCGAGCCCGGTGAGATCGCAGATCATGGTCTGGAAGTTGAACAACGCCTCCAGCCGGCCCTGGCTGATTTCCGGCTGATAGGGCGTGTACGCCGTGTACCAGGCCGGGTTCTCCAGGATGTTGCGCTGGATTACCGCAGGCAGGATCGTGCCGGAATAGCCTTGGCCGATCAGCGAGGTGAACACCCGATTTTGCGCGGCCAACTCGCGCATATGCGACAGCGCCTCGGTCTCGCTCAAGGCGCGGCCGAGATCGAGCGGCGTCTTCTGCCGGATCGACGACGGCAGTGTCTGGGCCATCAGTTCGCCCAGCGATTTCGCGCCGACCGTTTCCAGCATCGCGGCAACGTCGCGCGGCGAGGGGCCGATGTGACGGCGTACGAAATCGGTGGCGGCTTCGGCAACAGTCTTGAGCGGCGCGTTCATGGGATATTCCTTAAGCCGTGTGCTTGGCGTAGGCGGCTTCGTCCATCAGGCCGCCGAGTTCGCTCTTGTCCGCGATCTTCAACTTGAAAAACCACGCCTTGCCGCCGGCGTCGGAATTCACCAGCGCGGGCTCGGCGGCCAGCGCCTCGTTGACCTCGAGCACTTCGCCCGAGATCGGCGCGTAGACGTCGGAGGCAGCCTTGACGGACTCGACCACGGCGGCGGCTTCCGCCTTGTTCAGGGTGCGGCCGACCTTGGGCAGTTCGACGAACACGACGTCGCCGAGCTGCGACTGCGCGTAGTCGGTAACGCCGATGGTGGCGACATCGCCATCGATGCGGAGCCATTCGTGGTCGGAGGTGAACAGCGTCGTCATGAAAACTTCCTTTTGCTCAGCGTTTATAGGTGTTGGGAACGAACGGCATCGGCGCCACCTTCAGCGGCAGGCGCTGGCCGCGCACTTCGGCAAATACCTGGGTGCCGTTGCCGGCGAGCGACGTCGGCAGATAGCCCATCGCCACCGGCGCGTTGAGGCTCGGTCCGAAACCGCCTGACGTGACCTTGCCGATGGGCTCACCGGCGGCTGCATCCGCAAACAGGAGGGCGCCTTCGCGCACGGGCGCGCGGCCTTCCGGCAGCAGCCCGACGCGGCGGCGCGGTGCGCCGCTGGCGAACTGGGCGAGAATCTTTTCGGCGCCCGGAAAACCGCCGGCGCGAGCGCCGCCGGCCCGGCGGCTCTTCTGGACCGACCATTCGAGTGCGCCGTCGACCGGCGTCGTCGTGGTGTCGATGTCATGGCCATAAAGACAGAGGCCGGCCTCGAGCCGCAGGCTGTCGCGCGCGCCAAGGCCGATCGGCAGCACGTCGGGGTTTTCCAGCAGCGCCGTCACCAGCGCCTCGGCGCGGTCGGCCGGCACCGAAATCTCGAACCCGTCCTCGCCGGTATAGCCGGAGCGCGAGACGAAGGCTGCGATGCCGGCCACGGTGCGCGGACCGGTATCCATGAAGCGCATCGCCGTCACGTCTGCACAAAGTTTCGCCAGCGCCGATTCGGCCTTCGGCCCCTGCAGGGCGACCAGCGCGCGATCGCCAAGCGAATCAATCACGCAGGAATCTTGCAGATGCGCGCGCAGATGCGCCTCGTCCTCGGTCTTGCAGGCGGCGTTGACGACCAGGAACAGATGGTCGCCGAAATTCGCCACCATCAGATCGTCGAGAATCCCGCCCTCGCTGTTGGTGAACTGCGCATAGCGCTGCCGTCCCGGCGCAACCGCCACGATGTCCTGCGGCACCAGCCGTTCCAGCGCCAGTGCGGCGTCCAAAACCTTGCCGGACTTCGGCCGCAGCGCGAGCTGGCCCATATGCGAGACATCGAACAGGCCGGCATGGGAGCGGGTATGCAGGTGTTCCCTGAGCACGCCGGGGGGAAATTGCACCGGCATTTCATAGCCCGCGAAGGGAACCAGCTTGCCGCCGCGCGCCACATGGAGCGCGTGCAAGGGTGTGCGTTTCAAGGGAAATTCGTCGCGTGCAAGCATCCAGAGGCCCTCAAGGGGTCGTGGGGAGAAGTCCCCAAAACCCGAAAGAAAGCCCCATCTGTCGCTGTGCCTGAGAGTATTATCCCGTCGGCGGACGCCCCCTGAGCCAAAGGCCCTTCGGCGTCTCTTTCCAGATGCTAGTCAGTCACGCGGTCCGTTTGCCTGAGAGTTTCCGGGGCGGTTGCTCCTTCGGCGCCGGCGCTTAAGCCGATCTCTCCCGACGTGACGTAGTCAACAGATAGGAGGGAAACACGACGCCGCCAAGTCTGTCAACGCGCTGAGGCCTTAATCAACCACTCTTGTGTGCTGCGGCAAGCCTATGATCCGCTTGCACAGTTTCTGGACAGCGCTGATCGCCTTGTCTAAAAGCATTTCGCCGAAGGAACCGGCGGTTTGGAGCCTGAACCGGGCCATTTTTCCGATTGGATGAACATGAGCGGCGTTAACGATATCAGGTCAAAATTCCTGGATTACTTTGCCGAGAACGGCCACGAGATCGTGCCGTCGTCGCCGCTGGTGCCGCGCAACGACCCGACCTTGATGTTCACCAATGCCGGCATGGTGCAGTTCAAGAACGTCTTCACCGGCGTCGAGAAGCGCGGCTACCAGCGCGCCACGACCTCGCAGAAATGCGTCCGCGCCGGCGGCAAGCACAACGACCTCGACAATGTCGGCTACACCGCGCGGCATCTCACCTTCTTCGAGATGCTCGGCAATTTCTCCTTCGGTGATTACTTCAAGGAGCGCGCGATCGAGCTTGCCTGGAACCTGGTCACCAAAGAGTTCGGGCTCAACAAGGACAAGCTGCTCGTCACCGTCTATCACACCGACGACGAGGCGTTCGATCTCTGGAAGAAGATCGCGGGCTTTTCCGACGATCGCATCATCCGGATCCCGACCTCGGATAATTTCTGGGCGATGGGCGATACCGGACCGTGCGGGCCCTGTTCGGAGATTTTCATCGACCGTGGCGAGCACATCTGGGGCGGACCGCCGGGCAGCCCGGAAGAGGACGGCGATCGCTTCCTCGAATTCTGGAATCTCGTCTTCATGCAATTCGAGCAGGTGACGAAAGAGGATCGCCAGCCGTTGCCGCGCCCCTCGATCGACACCGGCCTGGGGCTGGAACGTATGGCCTCCATCCTGCAAGGCGTCGACAGCGTCTTCGAGACCGATCTGTTCCGTCACCTGATCGATGCTACCGCATCCGCCCTCGGGCACGCGCCGGAAGAAAGGACCGCCGCGTCGTTCCGGGTCATTGCCGACCATCTGCGTTCCTCGGCCTTCCTGATTTCCGACGGCGTGCTGCCGTCGAACGAAGGCCGCGGCTATGTGCTGCGCCGGATCATGCGCCGCGCCATGCGTCATGCGCAGCTACTCGGCGCGCGCGATCCCTTGATGCACCGCCTGGTCTGGGCGCTGGTGCGCGAGATGGGCCAGGCCTATCCGGAACTGGTGCGCGCGGAAAAACTGATCGAGGAAACGTTGCGGCTGGAAGAGGCGCGCTTCCGCAAGACGCTGGAGCGGGGTCTTTCGATTCTCGACGAGAAGAGCGCCGGCCTGAAGAAAGGCGACATGTTCGACGGCGATACCGCGTTCACATTGTACGACACCTATGGCTTCCCGCTCGATCTGACCCAGGACGCGCTGAAATCGCGCGGCATCAGCGTCGATCAGGCCTCGTTCACGGATGCGATGGACCGCCAGCGCGCCAAGGCGCGGGCGTCCTGGTCCGGCAGCGGCGACACCGCCAGCGAGGCCATCTGGTTTCCGCTGCGCGAGAAACTCGGCGCCACCGAATTCCTCGGCTATGACACCGAGACCGCCGAGGGCGTGGTGACGGCGCTGGTCAAGGACGGCAAGGACACCGACAGCCTCAAGACCGGCGAAACTGGCGCGATCGTATTGAACCAGACGCCGTTTTACGCGGAGTCCGGTGGCCAGGTCGGCGACACCGGGCTGATGACCGGCGAGGGCGTCAAGTTCCGCGTCACCGAAACCCAGAAGAAGGTCGGCGATCTCTTCGTCCATGTCGGCACGGTGGAGCAGGGCACCCTGAAGCTTGGCACCGCCTTGCAGCTCGATGTCGACCATGCGCGCCGTTCATCGATCCGGGCGCATCACTCGGCGACGCATCTGCTGCATGAGGCGCTGCGCCAGGTGCTCGGCGATCACATCGCCCAGCGCGGTTCGCTGGTGGCGCCGGATCGTCTGCGTTTCGACTTCGTGCACCCGAAGCCGATCACCGCGGAAGAACTCGCCCGCGTCGAGGACATCGCCAACGAGGTGGTGCTCGAAAACGACGAAGTCACCACTCGGCTGATGGCGGTGGACGATGCCCGCGAGGCCGGTGCGCGCGCTTTGTTCGGCGAGAAATACGGCGACGAGGTCCGCGTGGTGTCGATGGGCAAGAGCGCCCGCGAGCACGGCCAGAATGCGCTCGGCTGGTCGGTCGAACTGTGCGGCGGCACCCATGTCAGGCGTACCGGCGATATCGGCCTCATCTCGGTGACCGGCGAAAGCGCGGTGTCGTCAGGCGTGCGCCGTATCGAGGCGCTGACCGGGCGTCATGCGCGCAAGCACGCCAATGAGACCATGTCGATTGCAAAGACCGCTGCCTCCGAGCTCCGCACCACCGTCGACGACATGCCGGCGCGCATCGCAGCGCTGATGGAAGAGCGCAAGAAGCTCGAGCGCGATCTGTCGGAGGCACGCAAGAAGCTCGCGATGGGCGGCGGCGGTGCGGCCAGCGGCGCTGCCGTGGCCAGCGGCGTGCGCGAAGTCGGTAATGTCAAGCTGCTGGCGCGCGCGGTGGAAGGCGTCGAGACCAAGGATCTCAAGAGCCTGGTCGACGAAGGCAAGAAGCAGATCGGCTCCGGCGTGGTTGCCATCGTCGGCGTCACCGAGGACGGCAAGGCCGGCATCGTCGTCGGCGTCACCGCCGATCTGACCTCGCGCTTCAGCGCGGTCGAGCTGGTGCGCAAGGGTTCGGAAGCGCTCGGCGGCAAGGGCGGTGGCGGGCGGCCCGATATGGCGCAGGCCGGCGGGCCCGATGGCACCAAGGCCGATGCGGCACTTTCGGCCATCGAGCAGGCGATGGCTGGCGCTTAGGTGGCAACCGTTCCGGGCAAACGCGCGATCAGCGACCCGGACTTGCGGGACCGGCTCTACGAACTGCTCGAACACGATCACCTGCCGCATTCGGTCGGCTCGCGCTTCGTCCGGCTGATCGTCACCGTCATCGTCGTCGACGTGCTGGCAGCGATCCTGTCCTCCGTGCCGGAATACGACGCCACACTGCATCACCTGTTCACGGCGATCGAAGTCGCCGCCGTGCTGGCGTTTGCGCTGGAATATCTGGCGCGGATCTGGAGCGTCGTCGGTCATTCCCTGCGTGATATGACGCCGACGCGGGCGCGCCTCGAATATGCGCTGTCGAGCCTCGGAATCATCGACCTGCTGGCGTTCCTGCCGTCGACGGTCGCGCTGATCATGCGCGACCGTCACGCGCTGGTGCTGTTCGGGATGCTGCCGTTTCTCAAACTGGTGCGCTATTCGCCGGCATTGCGCTCGCTGTTGGCCGCCCTTCATGCCGAGCGGCGCACGCTGTTCGGCTGCATCGTGATCCTGACCGGCGCGGTGCTGCTGTTCGCCTCGCTGCTGTTTGCGATCGAGCACACGGTTCAGCCGGAGAAGTTCGGTACCATTCCGCAGGCGATGTGGTGGGCGATCGTCACCCTCGGTACCGTCGGTTACGGCGACGTGGTGCCGGTGACGCCGCTCGGCAAGATCGTTTCGGTGTTCACGATCGTGGTTGGTTTCGCGATGATCGCGCTGCCGGTGGCGATCATCTCGACCGCGTTCGCCGAGGAAGTGCGGCGGCGCGATTTCGTCGTCACCTGGGGCATGCTGGCGCGGGTGCCGCTGTTCTCGCATCTCGGCGCCTCTGAAATCGCCGACATCATGCGGCTGTTGCGGGCGCAGACCATCGAGTCCGGCGAGATTCTGGTCCGGCGCGGCGATCCGGCGTCCTCGATGTATTTCATCACGGCGGGCGAGGTCGAAATCGACCTGCCGAGCCTGCGCGTGCGGCTGTCGGACGGCACCTTCTTCGGCGAAATCGCGCTGCTGCACCGGACCAGCCGCAGCGGCACCGTGACGGCGACACGCAAGACCAAATTGCTGGCGCTCGACGCGCAGGATTTCCATGCGCTGATCGAGCGGGTCCCGACGCTCGCCGCGCATGTGAAGGAGACCGCCGAAGCGCGTCTCGCCGACACCGCCGGTGCGCTCAAGGGCGACATCGCCGCCGGCGAGATCGCCAATGCCGAGCGGGATTAGCGAGAGCCTGCGTCGCTATTTGTTGTCGAGAAACGGCGCGACGACTTCCCGCGTTTCCTTGCTCGGCACCACAGGCACGATCTCGAAGGTCATGCCGAGATCGCGGTTGTTGGTCAGCACCCATTCCTGCAGCAGCCGCAGGTCGTCGCATTCCATCAGCTGGAAGCAGCGGTCGAAATTGGGTTCGATCCAGCTCCCGACATAGGTCAGGCCATCGGGAAACTTGATGCCGGGATCGCGCACCCGCCGGTAGACCGGGATCGGGTCCTGATTCTTGAAGCGCTCGATTACCATGAACAGCATCGGAAAATTCCATCGATCACGAGCCCTTAGCTTACGGATTTACCTGGAAACCGAAAAGAAGTTTTCGCGTCTCGGCATCGATCCGTTTGCCCTTCTCGACCACAGGCGTAGCGGGAATGGCTGGAGAGGCTTATTCGCAGACAACCGTTGCGAAGCTGCATCCCGAATTTGCCAGTGGCCAAATCAGCGGCAGGTTCTATCATCGGGGAATGCTTCGCCAGCAAACGCATGATGTCAGGGGTCGCCGGAGTGCCGCGTCCCGATCTGTCGAGAAGGACATGACTGAATGAGAGATGGTGTTGGTTATCCCGATCAGGGCCTCGATCTCACGGACGGTTTCAAACCACACACCTCACACTGGGGCGTGTTCTCGGCGCGTCAAAGCGAGGATGGGCTGCAGGTCCGGCCATATGCCGGCGATCCCGATCCGAACGGCATCATCGGCAATTTCCCCGGCGCCTTGCGCCACCAGGTTCGCATCGCCCAACCGGCAATTCGTCGTGGCTGGCTCGAGCGTGGCCCCGGTCCCGACGATCGTCGCGGTCGCGACGAATATGTGTCGGTGAGCTGGGAAAAGGCGCTCGACCTGCTGAGCGGCGAGTTGATGCGCGTCCGCGATGTCAGCGGTCCCGGTGCGGTCTTTGGTGGCTCGTACGGCTGGTCCAGCGCGGGCCGCTTTCATCATGCCCAGAGCCAGGTTCACCGCTTCCTGAACATCGCGTTGGGCGGCTACGTGCGGTCGGTCAACAGCTACTCGTCGGGGGCTTCCTCGGTGCTCCTGCCGCAGATTTTGGCGGGTTATGAAGACATCACGAAGCACAATGTGACCTGGGAGCAGATCGCGGCCGAGACCGAGGTCGTGCTGGCATTCGGCGGCATGGCGCTGAAGAACTCCATGGTGGCGGGTGGCTCGATCAGCAAGCACGTCGAGCGCGGCGCGATGGCCGAAGCCCGCCGGCGCGGCTGCGAGTTCATCCTCGTCAGCCCGCTGCGAGAAGATCTGCCGGAGGAAGCGGGCGCGGAATGGATGACGTGCGTGCCCGGCACCGACACCGCGCTGATGCTCGGCATCGTCCACACACTGGTCACCGAAGGTCTGCATGATCAGGCTTTCCTCGATCGCTACACGGAAGGTTGGCCGGTCTTCCTGCGCTATTTGACCGGCGAGAGCGATGGGCAACCCAAGCACGCCGAATGGGCTGCGGCGATCTGTGGTGTCGACGGTCCCGCCATACGAAACCTGGCGCGTCGCCTTGCCGGGCGAAGAGCGCTCGTCACCGTCTCCCATTCGTTGCAGCGTGCCGAACATGGCGAGCAGCCGGTGTGGATGGGGATGGTGCTGGCGGCGGCGCTTGGCCAGATCGGCCTGCCCGGAGGCGGCTATGCCTACTCGCTCGGCGCAATCGGCTATTACGGCCGCCGCGTCAACGACGTGCCCGGGCCGACGCTGCGACAGGGCCGTAACGGCGTCTCTGATTTCATTCCGGTAGCGCGCATCGCCGATATGCTGCTCCATCCCGGAACCAGCTATCGTTACAACGGCGAGACCCGCACATATCCGGATATCCGTCTCGTCTACTGGGCCGGCGGCAATCCCTTCCATCACCACCAGGATATCAACCGGCTGCGCAAGGCCTTTGCCGGGGTCGATACGCTGGTGGTGCATGAACTGGCCTGGACCGCCACGGCCCGGCACGCCGACATCGTGCTGCCGGCGACGATGACGCTGGAGCGCGAGGACATCGGTTATTCTACCAACGATCCGCTGATGGTCGCCATGCACCGCATCGCCGAACCGTTCGGCCTTGCGCGCGACGACTATGACATCTTTGCCGATCTTGCCGACCGGCTCGGCGCACACGAACCCTTCACGGAAGGCCGCACGTCGCGGCAATGGCTGGAACATCTGTATGAGCCGACCCGTGCCTCACTCGAGACGCGTGGCTTCGAGGCCCCGAGCTTCGAGACGTTCTGGGAGCGCGGCAGCCTGATCGTACCGCAGCGGCCGGATGATGGAGGCAAGCTGCGCCGCTTCCGCGAGGATCCGCTCGCCCACGCCCTGCAGACGCCGAGCGGACGCATCGAGATTTTCTCGGCGAAG
>JAIEPP010000621.1 GCA_019748335.1 Xanthobacteraceae bacterium | reverse complement strand
ACTCGACGCTGGCCCGTGCGCGGTACGGCTGCGAGGCGATCACCAGATCGTAATCGGCCGTCACCCGGCCCGGCCGAGGCATGATCGGATCGAGCAGGAACGAATGATCCTCGCGCCGCAACGTGAGAATGATGGGACGCTGGTAAACCGGATTGCCCGATTTCGGGCTGATCCCGGCGCGCCAGTTCTCGGCGAGAAAGCCCTCGAGTTCGCCGATCTGCTCGGCGAAGCCGTGCGCGGTATTGCCCGACAGCGTGACGTCCTTCCAGATCAGGCCTTGCGCCGCGGTCGCCGAACGCGGCGTCAGCCACGGCGCCTCGGCGTAATAGAGATTGGTGACGACGAGCACGGTGGCGGGATGCTCGAACAGCCGGTCCGCCATCTTCTCCAGCATCAGCCGGACGTCTTCGTAGGAGATCTCCTTGGCCACGACATAGAGCGGCATGGTGGGAAAACGCGCGTGCACCGCCCGCATCACCCGCGACAGCACCGTACCGTCGCCGACCCCGGCATCGAAGATCCGCAGCGCCGGCGGCGCCGGCTGCAGGTTGCCCAGCTCGAGCGAAATCCGGTGCCCGATCTCGGTCTTCTCGCTGCAGGTCGAGACGAACAGCAGGTATTTCTGGCGGTTGTCGAAGAATCGGAAGCCTGGCGGCGCGATGGCGTCCGTGGCGACGACGCCGTTCAATACCTGGGCCGGCTGCGGCGGCTTGCCCTGTGCCGAGGGCGTGGGCCGGTGTTCGCTGAGATAGGCGCGGACCTTGTCGAGCGTCCCGGTGGTGATCCGGGCACCGTCGCGCAGCCGAGATACCAGCTTGCCGTCGTTGACGACCAGCCGTCCGAAGGTCGATTCAGCCGTGTGCGTCTCGCGGCAATAGTCGCGGATTTCGCCGAGCACCTGCTCGGCGGTGGCCGACGGTTGCCCCGCCTGCCCGTTTCCCCGTCCGTGGTGTTCCTCGATCCGCATGGTGATTTCTCCCGCGGTTGTCCCTGGATCGCATCAAGGGCCGGCCACCCGCCGGCGTCAACCACAAATGGAGTGGGCAGGAAATATGGGCGTTTGCCCACACGGATATCAACGCGCGCGGCGTGAAAACACCGAGATCAGCACCGGCAGCGTCACCAGGATCACCAGCGGCGCCAGCATCATGCCGGTGACGACCACGATCGCCAGCGGCTTTTGCACCTGCGAGCCGATGCCTTCCGAGATCGCCGCCGGCAGCAGCCCGACGCCGGCGACGACGCAGGTCATCAGCACCGGCCGCAGCTGCAATTCGCCGGTGCGGATCACGGCCCGTATCCGCTCATAGCCTTCGTCTATCAGCTGGTTGTACTGCGACAGGATGATGATGCCGTCCATCACAGCGATGCCGAACAGCGCGATGAAGCCGATCGCCGCCGACACGCTGAACGGAATGCCCGAGATCAAGAGCCCGAGCACACCGCCGAAGATCGCCATCGGGATCACGCTCATGGCGAGCAAGGTGTCGACCATCGAACCGAAATTGAAGAACAGCAGTACCGCGATCAGCAACAGGCTGATCGGCACCACGATCGACAACCGCTTGATGGCGTCCTGCAGGTTGCCGAATTCGCCGACCCACTCGACCCGCGATCCCGGCGGCAACTGGACCTGGCTCTCGACCTTGTCCTGTGCTTCCCGGATCGCGCTGCCGAGATCGCGCTCCCGGACCGAGAACTTGATCGGCAGATAGCGTTCCTGCTGTTCGCGGTAGATATAGGCGGCGCCCGAGATCAGCTTGATCGAGGCAACCTCGCTGAGCGGGATCTGCGTGATGGCGCCATTGGCGCCAGCGACGCCGATGTGCAGGTTCTGGATCGCCTCGGCGCTCTTGCGGTATTCCGGCGCCAGCCGAACGATGATCGGGAAGTGCCGGTCGCTGCCGGGTTCATAAAGATCTCCGGCGGTGTCGCCGCCGACCGCGACCTTGATGGTGGCGTTGATGTCGCCCGGCGCCAGTCCATAGCGCGCCGCCCGCGCGCGATCGATGTCGATCTGGATCGTGGGCTGGCCGAGTGAGGTGAACACCGCGAGATCGGTGACGCCCTGCACGGTCGCGAGCACCGATTTGATCTTGTTGGCGGTGTCGGTCAGCGCCTGCAAATCGTTGCCATACAGCTTGATCGAGTTCTCGCCCTTGACGCCGGAGACCGCCTCCGAGACGTTGTCCTGCAGATATTGCGAGAAGTTGAATTCGACGCCCGGAAACTTGTCCTGCAACTGCTTCAGCAACTGGGCGGTCAGTACGTCCTTGTCATGGGTGTCCGGCCATTCGTCCGCCGGCTTCAGCGGGGCGAAGAACTCGGCGTTGAACAGGCCGGCGGCGTCGGTGCCGTCGTCCGGCCGGCCGTGCTGCGACACCACCGATTCCACCTCGGGGCGCTGCCGGATCAGCTTCCGCATCTCGTTGACATAGGCGTTGCCCTCCTGCAGCGAGATCGTCGGCGGCAGCGTGGCGCGGATCCACAGGTTGCCCTCTTCCAGCTTGGGCAGGAACTCCAGTCCCAGCAGCCGCGCGAAGATGATCGTCATCAGCACCAGAACCGCGGCGCCCGCCATCACGATGTTGCGGTTACCGATCGCCCAGTTCAGCACCGGCATGTAAATCGCGTCGAGCTTCCTGACGATCCAGGTTTCGGTTTCGTCCAGATGCGCGGGCAGGATGATCGCGCTCAATGCCGGCGTCACGGTAAAGGTCGCCAGCAAGCCGCCCGCCAGCGCATAGGCATAGGTCCGCGCCATCGGCCCGAAGATGTTGCCTTCGACGCCACTCAGCGTGAACAACGGCAGGAAGGCGGCGATGATGATCGCGGCGGCAAAGAAGATCGAGCGCGACACGTCGGCGGACGCCGACATGATGGCGTGGGTCTTCATCCCCATGGTGGTGTCGTAGGAGATGTGGCTGCGTTCGGCTTCCGACAGCGCAGTGGTTTGCGACAGCCTCCGGAAGATCGCCTCCACCATGATCACGGTGGCATCGACGATCAAGCCGAAATCGATCGCGCCGACCGACAGCAGGTTGGCGGACTCGCCGCGCAGCACCAGGATGATCACGGCAAAAAACAGCGCGAACGGAATCGTCGCGCCGACGATCAGCGCGCTGCGGAGGTCGCCGAGGAACATCCACTGCAGCAGCACGATCAGGATAATGCCGACCACCATGTTGTGCAGCACCGTGTGGGTGGTGATGTCGATCAGGTCCTTGCGGTCGTAGATGCGCTCGATCCTGACGCCGGGCGGCAGGATCGAGGAATTGTTGATCGAGGCCACGAGCTGCTCGACCCGGGTGATGGTCGGCGAACTCTGCTCGCCGCGCCGCATCAGCACGATGCCCTGGACGATGTCGTCGTCCTGGTCGAGGCCGGCGATGCCGAGCCTCGGCTTTTCGCCGACGGTCACGGCAGCGACGTCCTTGACCAGCACCGGATTGCCGCCGGATTGCGAGATCATGGTGTTGTTGATGTCGTCGATCGAGCGGATCAGGCCGACGCCGCGCACCACGGCGGATTGGGCGCCGATATTGACGGTGTTGCCGCCGACATTGATGTTGGCGTTGCTGACGGCCTGCAGCACCTGCGGCAGCGTCAGCCCGAAGGCGACCAGCTTGTTGAAGTCGACCTGCAATTCATAGGTCTTGGTCTTGCCGCCCCAGCCGGTGACGTCGATTACGCCGGGCACGGCACGGAAGCGGCGCTGCAGCACCCAGTCCTGCAGCGTCTTGAGGTCGAGCACGCTGTAGTTCGGCGGGCCCTTGAGCCGGTAGCGATAGATTTCGCCGATCGGACTCAGCGGCGAGATGCCCGGCAGCACGTTGCCGGGCAATGGCGCCAGCTGCGACAGCCGGTTCAGCACCTGCTGCAGCGCCTCGTCATAGGTGTAGTCGAAGGAGAACTGCAGTTTGACGTCGGACAGGCCGTATAGCGAGATGGTGCGGATGGTGCGCAGGTTCTTGATGCCGGCGACCTGGGTCTCGATCGGGATCGTGATGTAGCGCTCGATCTCTTCCGACGACAGTCCCGGGCTCTGCGTCACGATGTCGACCATCGGCGGGGTCGGATCGGGATAGGCCTCGATGTTGAGCTGCTTGAAGGCGATCAGGCCGCCGACCAACACGGCGACGAACATGCCGACCATGAGATAACGGCGGCTGACGGCTAGGGCGACAAGGCGATCCATTCAGATCGGGGCTTTCAATGAGCGAGAGGGTCAGCTGCCGGATGCGGCCCGGTCGATGAACAGACTGCCCTTTGTAACGATCTGTTCGCCCGGCTTCAAATTTCCGATCACCTCGACGAGATCGCCGTTGGTGAGGCCGGGCTTGATCTGACGCAGCTCAATCGACTTGTCCTCATGCGCGACCCAGATCCGGACCTGGTCGCCTTCGTAGATCAGTGCCTGCCTGGGCACGCCGACTGCCGGATGATCGCTGGCCGAAAAGATCGTCACATTGGCGAACATTTCCGGCTTCAACTTGCCGTCCTTGTTGTCGATGGTGGCGCGGACCAACAGCCGGCGCGTCGCCGGATCGATCGCGGTGGCGACGTAGTTGATGCGCGCCGACAGCGGGCGGCCCGGCATCGCCAGCACGCTGAATGTCACCTCCTGCCCGACCGAGACGTTGGCGGCGTCGGTCTCGCGGACGAAAGCGGTCATCCAGACGGTGGAGAGATCGCCGATCACGTAGACCGGGTCGCTGGCGCCGGAATTGACGTACTGGCCGGGGCCGATCTTGCGCTGGACCACGGTGCCGCCGATCGGCGCGAAGATCGTGGTCTCCGGATTGATGCGGCCCTTTTCCTGGAAGGTCGCGATGTCCTCGTCGGTGAGGCCGAAGATTCGCAATTTGTTGCGCGCGGCTTCCATCGCCGTTTGCGAGGAGCGCATGTCGTTCTGCGCCTGGATCAGCGTCGCCTGGCTCTGCTGATAGTCCTTCAGCGGAACGGCCTTGCCTTCGAACAGGTCCCTGGCGCGGGTGTCCTGCAACTTCGCCAGATCGAGCGCGGACCGCGCCTTGTTCATGGCGGTCATCGCGGCGATGAAATCGTTTTGCGCCTGGACGTTGTCGGCGGCCTCGATCACGAACAGCGGCTGGCCCTTGACGACGCTGTCGCCCGGCCGAACCAGCAGCCTGGTGACACGGCCCGCATAGGGCGAGAACACCGGCGTCGAACGATCCTCGTCGATCGCGATCTTGCCCTCGGTGACATGCTCGGCCCGGAAACCCCGTTCGGAGACCGGCTGAATGGTCAGGCTGGCCCATTCGGCGGGGCTCGGCGTGTAGCGCTGCAATCCCTTGCGGGACTGGCTCGACACCTCCGAATGCCCACTCTTTGCGCCGCTGATGTGCACGAAGCCATAGACGGCCAGGCCGGCAAGCGTCAGCAACGCCAGCGCCACGACCCGTTGCTGCCGGCTAAATCTCTGCAATCGCTTGGTAAAATTGTTAAGCATGGGCCCGGACAACGTCGTCGATGATTCCGGCGGAGACTGCCTCACCGGTGCGCTAATAGTGCCCAATTGATGTTTCAGACAACCTAAAAAACGCCGATGAGCCCGGCGTTTGACCGAAAACTTTGCGGGCCGCCGCATGAACGGTGGCTGAATGCCTGGAGCCTGATCGGTTCTGATTGCATCAGAACCGGGCTCCAGCTTTATGTTTGACGCGTTTTCTTCACGCGAACCGGTGCCCACTTCGCTTGAAAACGCTCTAGTCACGCGGTGGCCATTGAGCGGGGTGGCTGCCGAGCGGCATCGCCGGCCGGGCCCAGAACGCCGGGGTTTTCGACAACAGCGCCGAGTGCCTGACAGCCCGCAACCGGCCAAAGCCGGAAGCCACCTCTTCCATCAAGGGCGTCACCGCTTCTGCCTTCAGATCGGGGATCGCAAATCCGTCCTCGACCCGGCCTAGATTCCACAGCCAGCGCCCGGTCTGCGCCAGCGAGACCTGGACATGCCAGCTGCCGCCTTCGCGCGCCTGCCGCGCCTTGGCCATCATGGCGCCGAACGCCATGAAGTAGCCGGTGGCGTGGTCGAGCATCTGCGCCGGCAATTCCTTGGGGCCGTCGACGCCTGCCGCCTGTCCTTCGGCGTGGTTGAAGCCGGTCGTGGTCTGCACCAGCGAGTCGAAACCGCGGCGCTCGGCCCAAGGGCCGGCATGGCCGTAGGCCGACAGCGTCACATAGACGATGCCGGGATTGATCCGGGCCGCCTCTTCGGGCGAGAAACCGAGGCCCGCGATCGCGTGCGGCCGGTAGCCTTGCGAGAAAATGTCGGCACTGGCCAGCAGGTCGCGCAATGTGGCCCGGCCCTGCTCGCTCCTCAATTCGACAAAACTCGTGAGCTTGCCGCGCCCGGTATCGATCGTGAGCCAGGGGATCGCGGGCAGATCGGGCCCGGAGATCAGCAGCACGTCGGCGCCATGGGCGGCGAGCGTGCGGCCGGCGACGGGGCCTGCGATCACGCGCGACAGGTCGAGCACGCGAAGGCCCGAGAGCGGACGATCGCCCTTCGGCCACGGCTTCGGCGCGGCCTCGCCGATCTTGCTGATGGTGAGCAGTGGCAGTTGTGCGAGCGCCTTGGCATGCCGCGTCGCCGACCATTGATCGTAACTGCGCATGAACGCCACGACGCCGCCGGCGGCATAGGCTGCGGTCTCGAATTCCTCGCCGTCGCGATGCAGCAGCGCGGCCTGAACCTCGTCGCGCTCCGGCTTGCAGTTCAGCACCCTGCAGACGGCATCGCGGTGATGGGGAAAGTTGGTGTGCAGCCGCACGAAGCCGTCGCGAACCTTGTAGACGCCGGCGATCGCGTCCCACGCCGGCGGCGGCGGCTTGTCGTCGACGCGCAGGTAACGCTCGCTTCGACACTCGGCCACCGCATGGCGCATCTCGACCGCGACCTCCTGCGCCTGCCCGCTGCGCAATTTCCAGATCTCCGCGGCGGCAAGGCCGGTCGCGGCAACGCTGGTCTGGGCGGCGGCGGCGACGCGGAACGAGGACGGCAACTGCGCTTCGTCGCCGGTCAACCTGACCGCGTCGAGCGCGGCGGGATCGCCGTCGGCGGCGGTCCAGATATCGGCGAGAATTTCTTTGGGGCTTTGCATGACCGTCCCTCTTCCCTAGTTTTGGAATCTCTGCCCGACCTCGAAAGGAACTGCAATGGCTGCCATCGATCCCGTGACGGCCGGCGCCGTCCTGTTTGCGACCGCCGCGACCGATGCGGTCTATGTCATGTTCACTTCGGCGGTGGTGGCGCGCAAGCGTGTGCCGGCGGCGACCTGGAGCAGCGTCTGGTATCTGCTGTCGTCCTACGCGGTGATCAGCTACACCGAGAACTGGGCCTACGTCGCCTTTGCCGCCGTCGGCTCGTGGATCGGTGCCTATGCCTCGATCACCTATCTGCACCGCCCGCCCGGCGGCCCGCCGGTGGGGGCCGCGCCGGAGTAGATTTGTGTCGTCATTGCCTGCAACAAACGCGAAGCGTTTGTGCACAGGAGCGAAGAGACGAAGCAATCCATCTTGCCACACGAAGAAAGAATGGATTGCTTCGCTTTGCTCGCAATAACGGGATCAATTCGCACAGCGGAATATCCGCCGTTTGAGCAGCGTGACATTCGCGGCTACACTGCACGCACCAACAAAGGAAAAACAAAATGGATCTGGGTTTGAAGGGTAGAAACGCGGTCGTGCTCGGCGGCACGCGCGGCATCGGACGGGCGATTGCCGACACGCTGGCCGGCGAAGGCGCCGGCGTCGCGGTCTGCGCCCGCAATGCGGACGTGGTCGCGGACACCGTTGCCGAACTGAAGGCCAAAGGCGTGAAGGCCGCAGGCGCAGCCGTCGACATCACCGACGGCGCGGCGCTGAAATCATGGATCGCGGGCGCGGCCCATGAACTCGGCAGCGTCGACTTGCTGTTCTGCAATGCCGGCGCGATGTCGCAAGGCGGCGATCCGGCATCGTGGGAGCAGAATTTCCGGCTCGACGTACTCGGCGCCGTCAACGCGTTCGAGGCGGCACTTCCGTTCCTCGAAGCCAGCGGCGCCAAAAACGGCGATGCCAGCGTGGTCATCATTTCGTCGATTTCGGCGGCGATCGCCGACAACACCAGTTCGTACGGTCCGATCAAGGCGGCGCTGATCCACATGGCCAAGGGCTTCGCGCGGCAATACGCCGGAAAGAAAATTCGCGTCAACGTGGTGTCGCCCGGCACGGTCTATTTCAAGGGCGGCGTCTGGCACAAGCGCGAACTGGAGGCGCCGAAAATCTATCAGGGCGCGCTCGCCCGCAATCCGACCGGCCGCATGGCGACCCCGCAGGACATCGCCAACGCGGCCGTGTTCCTGGCGAGCCCGGTGTCCTCGTTCACGACCGGATCGAACCTGATCGTCGACGGCGCGATTTCAAATCGGGTGAATTTCTAGCGGCTGATCAAGGAAGCATCGGGTGGGCAAGGCGCGGTCGCGCCGTGCCCACCTCGCGCCGGCTGAAACCTACTTTTCGATCTTGTTGTGAAGCAGCCAGAAACGCAGCGTGCGCTCGGCGGTCTCGGCGGATAACTTGCCGTAATCTTTAAATGCCTGTTGCAAGGTCGCCTTGTCGATACGATGCGCGACCGGCCGGAAGCACAGAATCTTTTCGACCGCCGTCCACTGCAACCCGGCGGACTTGCAGGGAATCAGAATCAGGTCGGCGCGCGTACCTTCCAGCAGCCGCGCCATCATGTCGATCGGCGCAGAGTTGTTGAGTACGGACAGGGATGCGGCGACTTCGTCAAACCTCTTGGTCTCGGCGAAATTGGCGATGGCGGCGTCATTCAGCTCGTTCAGGCCCTTCATGCGCCGCACCACTTTTTCGGCCTGGCTGAAATCCCGGCCCGGTACGACCTTGTCGACGATCGACTTCAGGATACGCCTGATCTCGTCCTGAAGCTCGGCTGGCGCGATCGAAGCCAGACGGGCGCGGACCGCCGCGGTGGCACGCGCCAATAAATCCCGCAGAAATTTGATCGGAAGGTCAATTCGAAGCCCGAGCATCTCGGTGAGTTCGTCGTCGGCTTCGGCGTGCGCGACCATCCCGCCATAGCCGGCCTCGGAGAACTGCGCGCTGGTATTGCCAGCGAGCCGGCGGATTACCCTGTTTTCACCGCGTTCGACGATAACGTCGGTGACGGCTTCCGGCAGGTTTGTCCGCCCCGAGATCGCGTGCAGATGGTCCTGTCCCTTGGCCTTGGCGATCGCAACGAGCGTGCCGGTGGTCAGGACGGTGGAATGGGTCAACACGGTGCCGGCCACGGCGATTTCGTCGTCCCAGGCCAGTTTCTCGATCACCCCCGTCGGCGCGTAATCCAGCGGCGCCAACCGTTCGCCGAGGTCGGCCTTGATCCGGGTTTCGACCCGGGCGACGAGGTGACACAGCACATCGTCGAACACCTTTACCTGTTCGTCGTTTAGCCGCTTGCCGTCGAGCAGGAACAGATCCGTGACCTGCCGAAGGGTGTTAACCCGCCTCTCCGAGGAGCCGCTTCTGACGGCCTCTTCGAGTTCGTCGATGATGGAAACGGGCTGTTGGATAACCGGGTGTTGCATCTGGAAATTCTGCGGTTCGAAATCAGCGGTGCGGCCTGCGCGCGATAATCGTAGGCAGAAACCACCATCGTTGAGGTTAACTTTGGAACTCGTAGAAATACGGGGATCACAGACGGTATCTAATTACTTCGAACGGTGGTTCGCCGACTTCGGCGCAACGTTAATCCCCCGCCGCAAGCCGTGCCCGCGGTGGGCGCGAACCTACAAGGCGCCGACTGAACCTGAGCAATGGCCGCTCCACCGCCACGTTGAGCAGCAGGCCGAGCGCCACCACGATGGCGCTGGTGACAACCAGCAGCATCAGCGGCGGAATCGCCGGGACCAGGGTCGCGACGGCCGCGCTTGCCAGCGACACCGTCTGCACCTGCGCGAGATAAATCGAGTAGGACGCATCGCCCAGCCGTGCCAGCGCCCGCTCCGGCCACGACGGATCAAGCCGCTTGCGGCTGACAAAGGCTGCCGCCGTTACCAGGCAGGCCGAAGGGATGCCGGACACGATGACGCGGCCGGCGGGATCGCTCAGCAGCACCGCCGCGATCGCACACGTGGCGGCCACCGCCATCGGCCAGCCGACCCGGCCGGTCACGAACACGCTGCCCGCGATGACGCCGAGCACGAATTCGAGGATCATCGGATCGGTAAAGAAGGCGTAATTTCCGAGCGCCGCCTCAACGCCGGGGATTCGTCCGGCGATCGCGAGAGCGGAAAAAATCACCACGATGTTGCGCCAGACATTACGTGTTGTCGCCATCAGCAGCGCGACCGTGAGGTAGAAATACATCTCGTATTCGAGCGACCAGCCGACATAGACCACCGGCATTTCGCCGTCGGTGAAGGCGATGAAGGCCAGCGACTTGAGGATGTGGCGGGGCGTGTACCAGCCGGCCGCACCGAATGTGGCGGGAAGCATCGCCGCCAGCACCGTGACGGCGAAGATCGCGAAAAAATACAGCGGCACGATACGCTCGACCCGGCGGCGCAAGAATTCCGCCGGCGTCAAGTTCGCGCCGTGCGTCGCATAGAAGATGATGAAGCCCGAAATGACGAAAAACAAATCGACGCCACGGCCGCCATAGGAAAGGACAAAGGAGATCGCGCTCTCCGGAACCTCGAAGCCCGTGGGTGGAACGCCCAGCGCATGAAAGGCGACGACGGCAAGTGCTGCGAAAAACCGGAGAACCTGGATATGGACGAGCATCCGTTCTCCTTAGCGTGCGGCGGCTCAAACAAAAACAGTCTTGCGAAGATTTACGGCACATACCGGTAAAATTTAACGCGATGCGCTAAGGCGACTTTACGACATCAGCGTCAAACTGGGATCTGTTTCGACGATGATCGGCTGGCGCCTCGATCGGTTCTGATTAATCGGAGCCGGGCGCCAGTCTCCTGCTTTTGAGGCGTTTTGCGTCGAAAACGCCTTGGCCGATTGCGCCAACGACGGATGGTCATCATGGCTCTTGATGAACTGCGGACAAAGACACAGCGCGAACCGCGGCGCCAAATGAACAAGTGGCCGGCCTGGTTTACGACCGATGAGGGCGTGACGCGGATTGAATGCGTCGTCCTCGACGTCTCGCCGGGCGGCGCCAAGATCATGACCGATGCCGCGATCGACGTTCGGGACAGCTTTGTACTGGCGCTGATGCCGGAACGTCCGAAGCGCCAGTCCTGCGAAGTGGTCTGGCGGCGGGGCCGGACCTACGGCGTGAAATTCCTGGGTTGATCGCATTTCAATAAAAGTCGCTTTACCGCCTTTAAGCCCGGCGACTTGCCGGAAGTTCGCCTGAGCTGTGCCGCATTATCGACACAACCAAAATCCTCTAATCGCTTCTGAAGTGTGGGCTTCCGGAGTTGTTCGCGTGGACAAGTTATTCTTCGCCATCATGGCCGGCAGCCTGGTGTTTTTTCTGGCCATGAGCGCCTTCATCATCAGCCTGTAGTTCGAGTTCGACCTTGAAGAAGCAGACACGTTCAATGAAAATCCCGGGATGGCGGCAAGATCCGAACGTTGCGCGGGTGGCGGATTTTCTGCGCGGGCGCATCGGGATGGTCGCGGCGATCGTCGTTGAGGAACCCGTCATGGAGGGAGCCGTCGTTGATCTCTTCGATCAGCGCAGGCCCGGCGGGCACCGCATGCTTGCGGACGAAGGCGTCGTCGGCGAGGCCGATCAGATCGCCTGAGCGATCGAACATCCGCTGCGCCACCAGATGCGTCACCTGCTCGGGGCTGCTCTGGATATAGCCCTCGACCAGGATCAGGCGCGCGCCCATCACCTCCTTGCGGTACTGCTCCATCACCTTCGGCCACACCACGATATTGGCGATGCCGGTTTCGTCCTCCAGCGTCATGAAGACCACGCCCTTGGCGCTGCCGGGCCGCTGCCGCACCAGCACCACGCCGGCACAGCGGACGCGGCGCCGGTCGTTGCGATGGCTGATCTCGTTGCAGGCGACGACGCGCTCTTTCGCGAACATGCTGCGCAAAAATTCCATCGGGTGGCCCTTCAGCGACAGCCGCATTGTCTGGTAGTCCGCGACCACCTGCTCGGGCAACGGCATTTCGGGCAACGGTTTTACGTTCTCGTCGGGCTGCTCGCGCGCGGTCGCCGCCTCGAACAGCGGCAGCGGCACGTCGTCGGGCAGCCGTCGCACCGCCCACAACGCGGCGCGGCGATCGAGCCCGATCGAACGGAACGCATCGGCATCCGCCAGCAATATCAGCGCGCGCTTCGGCAATGCGGTGTCGCGGGCAAAGTCCTCCAGCGAGGTGAAGGGCCGGCGTGTACGCGCGGCGACGATGCGGGAAGCCCAGTCTTCTCTTACCTCTCCCGCTTGCGGGGATCGAGACGAGCGAAGCTCGCTCTTAGGTCGGATCGCATCGCCAGATGCGATCCGGGTGGGGGAAACTCCACCCACACGAACAGTGTGACTCGCGGAGGC
>JAIEPP010000227.1 GCA_019748335.1 Xanthobacteraceae bacterium | reverse complement strand
CAGCCAGCCGCCGATGTCGTGGTGCGGTAGCGCGTTGATTTCGTTCGCGGCGGCGGCCCATCCGCCAAGCAATTCGAGTTGGATCTCCTGGTCGGCGGTTCCGATGACCCAATCGGAGGTTCCGTGCGCGACCGAATACCCGAGCGCCTCGAACCTGGAAATGGCCGCGGCCGCAGCCGATGGGCCCAGCGCCGGCCCAAAGCCCTTGTCGGTGCGTTGATGAGCATTTACCGCGGATATGATGACCGCATCCAGCGGGTCCGCCGGGGATAGGTCGATGCGACCGTCATAGATCAGCGCCGCATACACGGGCAACGCGCGCGTGGCGCACTCCCGGGCAAGCCGATCCAGCCACGCGTCCGAGACGAGATCGAGCAGCGCTGAGGCCGTGATCAGGTGTTTTGCGCTTTCGAATATGACCTCGAAATTGCCGCTGAGGTCCAGTTGAACGGCGTTCCGCTCGACCCCGCCGACAAGCATTCCGCCGCACGCCAATGTCAGCAGGCGATGGTCGTTGTCGACGAGGGTCCATCGTTGTCGCGCCGGCAGGTATGAAGTGATCGCACGGACTGTCGAGCCTGCGCCGCAGGCAAGATCGACCACGCTTATTGTGTCGAGAGATTTGAACGCGACGGCCACGGCTTCGAGCACGTGCGGATTGCGCGCACGCAAGTCATGGCTTTCCCGCAAGGTCAGCCATTCCGCGGAAAAACCGCTCATGCCAGCTTTTCCAGCGCGGTCGCGAAAATCGCGCCGGATTGCTTCCAGGTTGGCAGCATCCGCGCCGCCGCGAATGCCGCATCGGACAGGCGTTGACGCAGATCGACATCGGAGATGGCGGATCGCAACGCGCCTGCCAGCGCGGTTGCGTCACCGGCTTCCACCAGCAGGCCGGCTGCTCGCGGTACGGTATCCGGGATCGCGCCTGCCGTTGTCCCGATGATCGGCAGGCCGTGTGACAACGCCTCCGCGTAAGCCATTCCGTAACCCTCGAAGCGGGAGGCAAGGACAAACAGATCCGCATTGTCATAGAGCAGGGCAAGCTGCGCCGAAGAGACGGCGCCAGGCGTTTCGATCCGGCCGGTAAGCCCGTGTCGGAGCAGGTTGGCCCGAAGCTTTGTCGCTTCGTTTGAATTTCGCGTCAGGTCGCCTGCGATCGTGAGCCGCCATGGAAGCTCGGCCAGCGTAGTGAGGGCGGCAACGAGCACATCGAATCCCTTGCGGGGTACGATTGCGCCGACCGACAGCAAATGCGGTACCTGATTTCGGCTTCCGGCTGATCGGGGCGCGGGGTCGCTGCCGGGCCTTGCTACCGTGATGCGCTCGGCCGGCACGGCGTAGTCGGAAGCGACAAGTTTTGCGGTTGTTGGGCTCGTCACGACGACTTCGCGCACTTCGGCCAAGGCGGTCCGTTCGCTGCGGCGCAAGGCGTCGGCTCGTCCGGCGGAAAGGCCCCATTCCAGCGCGAGGGGATGGTGTACCAGGGCAAGCAACGGATGCCGGGTCGCGAGTTCTGCAGCAACGTCCGGCAGAACACCCAACGCCAGGCCGTCCAGCACGATTGGCCGACCAGCCGGTATCTTCAGAAGGAGGGACCGCGCGGCCGATCGCGTTGCCTCATCCGGTGAAGGAAATCCTTCACCGATGTCGAGGCAGTCGACCTCCCATCCCAGATCCCGGAGCTCTGCCATGATCCGCCGGTCGTAGGCGTAACCGCCCGTCGGGGTATCGAGACTACCCGGTACCGCGAAGGTGACATGCTTCACCACAAAGGCGCCTCGTATTGGGCGCGTGCGACATGAGACTCCGAGAGCGTGATACGCAGGGCCTTGAGTTCACGCCCCGGACGGCCGAGTTCGCCGGCGCGGGCGGGCTTCGCCAGGCCGTCGAAGATATGCTTGGAGAGATATTCCGTGGTGGTATTGCTGCCCTTGAATTCGGGCACGTCGTCGAGATTGCGGTAGTTGAGCGGCGCCAGCACCGCTTTCAGCGCATCGTGGGCGCGGCCGATGTCGATCACGATGCCGTTGCCGTCGAGCGTTTCCGCGATGAATGCCGCATCGATCACGAAGGTGGCCCCGTGCAACGCCTGCGCGGGCCCGAAAACCGCGCCGCGGAAAGAGTGAGCGATCATGATGTGGTCACGTACTTCGACAGTAAACAAGGCAGCTCCTTATGAGTAGACGATGGGTTGGCAGAGTATCCCGCTTCCAGCCTCGAGAATTCCGGGAAGCCGTTGCGGCAAATCGCCGAATGCAACCTCTGGTGCCAGCAGTGCATCGAGCCGGGGATCGCCGAGCAGCGCAACGGCGGCCGCGAGGCGCCGGCCATACGTCCAGCGCGAGCGATGCGAAGGGGCGATACGTCCGACCTGGCTCGATATCAGCCGAAGCCGGCGACTGTGGAAGGGGCCACCGAGCGGGGCCGTCACCGCAGCATCCCCATACCAGCTCATTTCGAGCACGGTCGCTTCGTCTCCGGCCAGTTCGAGCGCGGTGCGAAGTCCATCGGGCGAGCCGCTGGCGTGAACGACCAGATCGCAGTCTCCTTTTGCATTCCGTGGTTCTGCGAAATTAACCCCGAGATTTGCCGCTAATTCCGCTCGAGCCGGATTGATATCGACGAGCGTGACGTCAGCGCCGGGAAGCCGGCCACAGAGATATGCGACGAGGGAGCCGACCACGCCGGCTCCGATCACAGCGATGCGGTCGGCTGGCCCCGGCGCCGCGTCCCATACGCCGTTAAGTGCGGTTTCCATGTTGGCCGCCAGCACCGCGCGACGTGGCGGCATCTGCTCCGGAAGCGCGACTGCGGCACTTGCAGCGATGTTGAATGCGGTCTGATGCGGGTAGAGCGCAAAGACGTTGTTGTTCCGCAAGGCGTTGCTGCCGCTCTCTATCCTTCCGACGGCGGCGTAGCCGTACTTGACCGGAAAGGGAAAGTCACCTGCCATGAACGGCGCGCGCATCCGTTGAAATTCGCTCGCCGGAACACGACCGCCAAACACGAGCGATTCAGTGCCGCGGCTGATCGCACTGTAGAGGGTTTTCACGCGGACTTCGTCCGCTCCGGGCAGCGCCAGCGCCTCCTGGCGGAGTTCGACCTTTCCGGGCCCGCTATACCAAAGAGCCAGGGCAACATCGGGGTTTGCAGCAGCAGTCATTTTCTTCGATCTCGGGCTGGAATTCCCGCGGGCTTGACGTGTTATAAGGGGTAATCTGCACCGCCCATGGGCGAATGAGAAGTCGTAACGTTTCCTGCCGAAAGTCAATTACCCCGCCATGACACAAGCCGCCGAGAAGAGCATGTTCGCAAGGCGGTCTGCTTTCGCTGTCCTGTTTCTGGTTACCATGGCAGGATCGTTATGGCTCGCCGTGCTGGCGTTGACGCCCGGCGGACTTGGAATTCTCGATCTTGCGGCGCTTGCTTTGTTCGCGATCACCTTGCCGTGGATGGTCGCGGGGTTCTGGAACGCCGTGATCGGCTTCATCATCATGCGCTTTTCCGCCGATCCGGTGGCTGCGGTGCTGCCGGTGGCCGGGCTGATCCGGGGCGACGAACCCGTGACGGCATCAACGGCGATCCTGCTCTGCGTTCGCAATGAGGCGCCGCTCCGGGTCATGCGTAACCTGGAGCCGATGCTCAAGGGAATTTGCGCTTCCGGCTATGGCGAACGCTTCCATCTCTATTTGCTCAGCGATACCAGCGATGCCGATCTGGCGCGCATGGAAGAGGCGTCCTTTTTGGAATTGATCGCAAGCTGGCGCGATCGGATCGCCGTCAGCTACCGTCGGCGAACCGTGAACGCGGGATTCAAGGCGGGCAATATCCGCGAGTTCTGCGAGCGATGGGGAAGCCGGCACGAGTTTGCCGTCACGCTCGATGCGGACAGTTTCATGCCGGCGGACGCCATTATCAGGCTCGTCCGGATCATGCAGCTTGATCCCAGGGTCGGCATCCTGCAGGGTCTCATCGTCGGGCTGCCGTCGACGAGCCTGTTCGCCCGCGTGTTCCAGTTCGGCATGCGGCTTGGCATGCGCTCCTACACGATTGGAAGCGCGTGGTGGCAATCCGATTGTGGCCCCTATTGGGGGCACAACGCGATCCTGCGGCTTGAACCCTTCATCAAACATTGCCAGCTTCCGCTGCTGTCGGGGCACGGCGAGGAAGAGCGGCATATCCTCAGTCACGATCAGATCGAGGCCGCCATGATGCGATCTGCCGGCTATCACGTGCGTGTGCTGCCGCGGGAAGATCTCGGGTGGGAGGAAAATCCGACGACGCTGCTGGAGTTCATGCGCCGGGATCTGCGCTGGTGCCAGGGCAACATGCAGTACTGGCGGTTTCTATCACTGCCGAATCTCAAGCCGGTCAGCCGCTACCAGTTGGTGCTTGCCATCCTGATGTTCGTCGGCTCGCCGGCCTGGATCGGCCTGCTGGGGCTTGCAACGATCGCACTTGTAAGGAGCGATCCCGCCACGATCATCCGGGCCGATGCCGGAAGTGCATTGCTGGCGTGGGTGCTCGTCATGTGGTTCGCGCCGAAGATCGCGGGGATGCTCGACATCTTGCTGGCGCAGAAGGAGCGTCATGCATTTGGCGGCGTGGCCCGCGTGATCGCCAACTTCATCGTCGAAACCGGCTACTCGATCATCTTGTGTCCGATCCTCTGGATCGGTCACACGATCTTTTTCCTCGGCCTGTTGTTCAATCGCGAGATCAGCTGGATGGGGCAGGTCCGGGACGACCACGCCGTACCTTTGAAATCGGCGTTGCATGATCTGTGGCCGCAAACTCTCGTCGGCTGTCTCGCGCTGGGGTTGGTATCGTTGAGCCAGCCATCGGCGCTGCCATATGTTTTCCTGCTTGCGGGGGGGCCGGCCCTGGCAATTCCCTTTGCGATGCTGACGGCCTGGCCCGCACTCGGCGGTCTCGCGGCCCGTATGGGTATCGGGCGCCTCCCGGAGGAGACGGCGATCCCGGAAAGCCTGGTGGGATTGGCACTGCCTGCGATCACGTCGGAGCGCCGGCCGCGTTTGGCGAACCCGGTCTAGCCGATGCTCGGTGCCATCCGGACGGCGCGTGCCACCATCAGGTCATTTCGTATCTACTACGGCGACAGGAGGCGGGCCGCAGCGATGGACCGGCTTTACGGCGACTTCGTCCGGCCCGGCGATCTGGTGTTCGACGTCGGCGCCCATGTCGGCGATCGTGTGGCTTCATTTCGACGCTTGGGCGCGCGCGTTGTCGCGGTTGAACCGCAGGAGGCGATGGTCAGGGCTCTCCGGCTGCTCTATGGCCGCAGCAAGGCCGTGACGATCGAGGGGATGGCCGTTGGGCGTGAGGCGGGCAGGGCGTGCATGCTGATCAATGCCGATAACCCCACCGTATCGTCGGTATCTCCGGCGTTCGTTGAAGCGGCGCGCGGTGCGCCCGGCTGGGAGACCCAGCGCTGGGGCGAGAAGGTCGAGGTCGAGGTCACAACGCTGGACGCGTTGATCGCCAGGCACGGCGTTCCCGCATTCATCAAGCTCGACGTTGAAGGTTTTGAAGCCGAGGCGCTGTCGGGCTTGACCCACACCGTGCGCGCGCTTTCGTTCGAGTTCACCACGATTCAGCGCGACGTGGCGCTGGCCTGTATCGAGCGGTGCTCGGTGATGGGTTACGCTCGCTTCAACATGGCCCTCGGGGAAAGCCAGACGCTGATGGACGAGTGGGTGGACGCAAGCGCAATTGCCCGTCGGCTGATCGAGTTGCCGCAGGCGGCCAATTCGGGGGACATCTATGCCGTCGCGGCCTGAACAGGCGTCATTGCCGCGAGCGCTTCTGATATCCGTCGCAACGCTGCTTGCCGCCGGATTTGGCCTGACCCTGCTGATCTTTTATCCCGGCGTCATGACCTATGATGCCAAGTTCGTTTACGAAGACATCGCCAAGGGCAGCATGGGCGATTGGCAGTCGCCGGTCATGGTCTGGCTGTGGGGCTTGATCGATCCGGTTGCCCCGGGCGCCGGCAGCATGTTCCTGCTGATGGCGACGACGTACTGGCTTGGGGTTGGCGTCCTGTCATTGGCCCTGGCATCCCGCGGCAAGGCCTGCGCGTTGTTGTTACCCTTGCTGGCGATGACGCCGCCCGCCCTGGCCTTTGCCGGGATCATCTGGCGCGACGTCCTCCTTGCGACGTGCTGGTTGCTCGCTGCCGCCATCGCGTTCGCGTTTTCAGAACGTCCGGCTCGGATCAAATTGATCGGGCAGGTGTTTGCGATTGCCTTGCTCGCGCTCGGCGTTTTGCTGAGGCCGAACGCCTTGCTCGCCGCGCCGATACTGGCCGCATACACGGTCTGGCCGTCGCGGCTGACGCTGCGCAAGGTGGCTATCCTGTATCTTCCGGCCGTGATCGGCTTCTTTGGCATCGTGCAGCTCGTCTACTACGGCGTGCTGGACGCGAAACGGCAGCATCCGCTGCAGACGATCATGATCTTCGATCTCGGCGGCATCAGCCATTTCGCAAAGGAGAATCAGTTTCCGGTCGACTGGAGCGAAACGGAAAACACGATGCTTCTCAACACCTGCTACCAGCCGACGCAGTGGGACATTTACTGGCGACTCGAGCCCTGCGATTTCGTGATGCGCAAGGTCGAACGGGAAAAAGGCCTGTTCGGTACTCCGGCGATATCCAGAGCCTGGCTGGCGGCCGTTCTGCGCCATCCGGTCGCCTATCTGCAGCATCGTTCGGCGTTCATGTGGAATTTTCTGGCTGCTGATAACCTGACGATGTGGACCGCCGATGTCGAACACCCGACCCGCAGGGTGTTCGCCGATCGTGCCGCGTTTAACACACTGGTATCGGCAAATGACATGCTCAGGCCGACGCCGCTTCTTCGCGTCGGTTTCTGGCTTCTCTCCTGTATGGCCATTTGCGTCGTAGGGTGGCGGCGGAGCGGTTCGCGCGAAGCGGCCTTCGTATTCGGCGTCTGTGGATCGGCGGCATTCTATGTGTTGACCTTCTATGCCGTGGGTGTGGCGTCGGACTTCCGCTACGGCTATTGGGCCGTGCTGGCGGCCATCGCCGGCGGCGTTGTCGCTTGGTCCGATGGCACCGAAACGTCCGATCTGCCGGCGTAATCCGGTCTATTGCCTCGGTTCGGCCGATGCGGTCCATGCCTTGTAGTCGGCCTCCGAAACGTTCGGGAGCTTTTTCACGAAAGACGCGATTGACCAGATTTCGTCGTCCTGGGCGCCCGCCTGCGCGAAGCTTGGCATACCCGTCATGTTGATGCCGTTCTTGATGACCCAGAATAGCTGGGCAGGCGTCAGCTCCCCGGCGATTTCCTTGAGGTCTGGCGGGTCGGGATGCAGTCCTTCGGAGAACTTCAGCCATTTGACGCCGGGTGCGCCGTGGCAGTTTGCGCAGCCGAAACCGGCATAGGCTTTGGCACCGGCCTGTACCGTGGCGGCCTCGCCAAACGAGGCGGGTGGGTTGTCGTTGGCGTGGCGATTGATGGACGCGGTGCGCACCCGGATCAGAGCCCATGAGACGGCGGCAGGATCCTCAGCCGTCCCGGCGACGCTGTAAAATCCGCCGAAGAAAAAGATCGCGCAACCGATACCGGCCATGACCGCCATCGCGCCGATCGCCGCAAGAAAGCGCATGCAAGTCTCCGTCCGCTTGTTTGCCGTCACCGGGTAGAAAATAATCGCCCAGGTCCGGAATAACGTGCTGCTCAAGAGGTTGCACATGATACGGGATCACGCAGGAATTTCACGGGGTGAACGGCAGCAAGAGTATCAATGATTGGTGATGCGGAAAGCCAACGCGGCAGACGTACGGAACCAGTTCCGACCTCCGGCGCGTGCTGAAAATGTCAGAGACGCGTCTGGTCTCGCTGTCGACGGTGTCGCCATGAAGGGTGGGACAGTCGCTGCGCTGCTGTTGCATGTGGGCGCGTTGATTCTGCTGGCGACGACCGAGGTCAGCCTCACAGGCGTGGCGGTCTTCGTGCTGTTGTGGATCGCGCTCAACTGCCTTTGGCTGGCGCTGGTGCGCAGGCCGACGGTAGCGGCGCTGCTTTCCCTCGAAATGCTCGTCGTCCTTGTCATGCTGTCGCGCTTCAAGTTCGACAAGCTCTGGATGACCATCGATTTCATCGACCTCATGATCGTCGATCGCGATACGACGGCCTTTCTGCTGGCGACATTTCCTGCCTTGCGCGGCTGGATCCTGTTTGCCGCGGTGGCGACGGGGGTCGTGGTCTCGATCGCATGGCGGCTGGACCGGTCTCGCGTGAGACTACGAACGAGCCTCGTCGGGCTCTTGATGTCAGTCGCCGCGCTCGCCGGCGTATCGCTGTTCTGGCCTACCGGCCTCGGAGAGGATTTCGAAGGCCAAAGCTATGTCTCGAAATTTGCACGGACGGGCGTGGAGGCGGTTCAGGAGCTGTCTTCTCGCGGTTATCTCGATGTTGATGCGACGCCGAACGATCGGGTGGCAGAAGTGGCGGACGCTGGCTGCCATCCCGTCCACAAGCTGCCGCACATCATCCTGCTGCACGATGAATCGAGCTTCGACATCGCAGCGGCGCCGGGAGTGAAGGTGCCCGCCGGGTATCATCGCCATTTTCAGTCCTTCGACGGCAAGACGCGCAGGCTTCTCGTCGAAGGCGTCGGCGGACCAAGCTGGTTTACCGAGTACAACGTGCTCACCGGCCTTTCGGTGCGTTCGCTGGGGCGGTTTGCAACGTCTGCGACGCGGATCGCTGCAGGTCACGTCTACCGCGGACTGCCACGCACGCTGCAGGGGTGCGGTTATAAGACCTTCAGCCTGTATCCCTTCTACGGTTCGTTTCTCGGATCCCGCGCCTTTCAGACGACCGCCGGTATCGCGCACTATCTGGACATGCGCGATCTCGGCACGACCGATTTCGAGGCTGACAGCTTTTACTTCGATCGGGCAATCGACCTGATCGGTCGAGAACGCGCGAACGGACCGCTCTTCTTCTATGTCTACACGGTTGCCAATCATTTTCCGTGGGATCGACGGTTGCGCCCGGAACTCACACCCGATTGGTTCGACCTCGGTAACGCGCCTGACGTAGAGGAGTACATTCGGCGTCAGACCATGACGGCGCGGGAATATCGCAATCTGCTGCAACGGCTTGCCCGGGAGTTTCCGACGGAATCTTTCCTCATTGTCCGCTACGGCGATCACCTGCCTCAGTTTGGCCCGCGCTTGCTTGATCCATCGCTCGATAGGGAGGCCGTGGCCGCGCGTGTAGAGACGTCCGACCCGCGTTATCTGACGACGTACTATGCACTCGATGCGGTAAATTTCACGCCGGTAGATGTGACATCGGCGCTGGATCCGCTCGATGCGCCATATCTTCCCCTGATTGCGCTGCAGGCCGCCGGAGTGCCCCTCGACGCGAGCTTCTCGGAGCAATTGGCGATCCTGCAACGGTGCGGGGGAATCTTCTATAGATGCGAAGGAGGATGGCAGGCCAGTCGCTTGAACCGATCTTTGATAAATGCCGGATTAATCAAAGGGCTGGGCAGCGCGGGCGGAGCAGGCGCTGTGGATAACGAGATTCGATCTGCGCTTTCACGCGCGGAAGTTCGATAGCTTCACGTCGACCAACACGTATTTCGCGCTAAGTAGTCGTTGATCGCTCGGGAATTAGATTTGAATCTGCCTCTCGTGGTTGGGCGGCAGCAATTTCGAGCGACGTTGCGCGCGGAGGGGCAACTGAACCTCGTCTACCGCCATTTGTCTCGATACACCTGAATTTACACTGGTTACATGTTCGGATAAATGGACTTGGTTACCCATGCGATATCGAGCGATCACGCTTCTTGCGTGCTCTCAGGTCGAAGGTGCCGGGCAAGCACCGTGGGTCCGTTCCCTGCGGAAAAATCTGATGCTTTTGGATCTTCTGCGTGCCTGTCGTCGGCAAGGTCGCGACGAACTGGATCCAGCCCGGCGCCTTGAAGTAGGCGAGCTCCGCGAAACAATGGTCGAACAGGCGATCGGCCGTCTCGCTGGTGTCGGGCACGGCGTCGTGCAGGACGATGGAGGCGAACACTTCTTCCTCGCGGATCTCGTCGGGGACGGCGAGCACGGCGACCTGTTTTACCAGGGGATGCGCCTGCAGCACGGCCTCGATCTCGGCGGCCGCGATGTTTTCGCCGGATCGCCTTATGATGTTCTTCTTCCGGTCGACGAAATGAAGCGTTCCGTCGGGATCCTGTCGAACGGTGTCCCCGGTGTGGAACCAGCCGCTGCGCCACGCCTGCGCGGTCGCCTGGTCGTCGTCCAGATATCCTGAAAAGAAATCACGGCGTGGCGTTGCCTGCGAATGTCTTATCACGAGCTCGCCAGGCGAGCCGGTCGCGACATCTCTGTCCTCGTCATCGACCACCCGCACTTCGATGCCCGGCACCGGCCGGCCGAAGCTGCGTGTGCCGACGGGACGCGGCTCCACATTGTCGAGGAGGACGCGGACCATCTCGGTCATTCCCCATACCTCGATCAGCGGAAAGCCGAAGCGCGCTTCGAACAACGCGTGAAGCTGCGGCTCGACCCCGGCGCCGATGGCGAAACGTACGCTGTGGTTCCTGTCGTCGGGAGTTTGCGGCCTGCCGAGCAGCAGCGGCACGATCACCCCGAGATAGTGCACGATGGTGGCTCGTGTCTGGCGGACTTCGTCCCACCAGCGATCAGGGTGAAAGCGGTCGGGCTGGATCTGGCAGCTTCCGGTCTGGAGGATGGCCTGGAATGAAACCACCGACGAGTTCACGTGATAGACGGGCAGGGGATTGTAGAGACGCTCGCCGTCGGCGCGGAACGCAGCCAGATGGCCACGCGTCGCATACCAGCGGCCCGAGGCGATCTCATAGCCGTGGGACAGGATGCAGCCCTTCGGGCGGCCCGTCGTGCCGGACGTATAGAGGATGCTCGCCTCGCTCGAAGCAGATACCGGACCGGCGCGCATCGGCCGCCGGGGCGCAGGCGCCTCGGCGAGCGCGTCGAACAGCGTCACCGGTGGCTTATGCGCGGCGGCGGAGCGGCCGGCCATGAGCTGATCAAGGCGGTCGGGCGAAACGATCGCGAGATCGGCCTTCGAGCTGTCCAGCAGATACGCGATCTCGCTGGGGCGATAGTCCGGATTGATCGGGACGCAGGAAACGCCAAGGCCATTCAGTGCGAGCTTGTGCAGAAAATGCTCGGGCCGATTGTCGAGCAGCATCGCAACGCGATGGCCGTGGCCGTAACCCTTGCTGCGATAGATGTCGCAGAGCGCACCCACCGCGCGTCCGGCGCTCGCGTAGTCGATCTCGTATCCGTCCTGGTGGTAGGGCCGGTGCCTGCCGGTGGGAACGGCAAGGAACGGGCGATCGGCGTACGCGTCGACCGCGCGCTGAAAAATCTCGCCGATCGTGCTGCTCTGATCTGCCTCGATCACTTGAACCATCCTGAGCGGCCTACGCCAGCCACCGCTTGCGCCGGCGGTAGTGCTTGACTGCGTGATAGTCGACCTGCTTGTGGCCGGCAAGATAGGCATCCTGGATGTCCGGATTGGCGCGAAGCGCCTCGGCGGAGCCGCTCATCACGATGCGGCCCTGCTCGAGCAGGTAGGCGGATTGCACCAGGTCGAGCGCCGCTACCGCGTTCTGCTCCACCAGCAGGACGGCGACGCCCTGTTCGGCGTTGATGCGGCGAATGATGTCGAAGATCTCGTCGACGAGGAAAGGGGCGAGGCCGAGGCTCGGCTCGTCGAGCAGAATCAGCTTCGGTTCGGTCATCAAGGCGCGCGCGATGGCGAGCATCTGCTGCTCGCCGCCCGACAGGTAGCCGGCCTTGGCATTGGCCCGCTCGGCGAGCCGCGGGAACAGCGTGAGCATCTCGTCGAGCCGCCGTGCCACCCGCGCGCGATCCCGATGCATAGTGGTCGCCGCCAGCAGGTTTTCCGCCGGCGACAGATGCTCGAACACGCGCCGTCCTTCCAGCACGTGAACGAGGCCGCGGCGTACGCGCTCGGGCGGATCGAGCGCGAGCATGTTTTCGCCGCGGAACGTCGCCTGTCCGCGCGAGACCTCGCCGCGCTCGGCGCGCAGCAGGCCGCTGATGGCCTTGAGCACGCTGCTCTTGCCGGCCCCGTTGGCGCCAAGCAGCGCCACGAGACCGCCTTCCGGCACCTCGATCGAGACGCCTTTGACCGCCAGAAAGACGCTGTCGTAGACGACCTCGATGTTGTTCAGCGTCAACAGCGACATGCGCGCACCGCTCCCTCGCGCCGGGCTATTTGCCCGACGCCTTGTATTCGGCCGACGACTTCTTGATCTCGGCCCAGACCACGTCCTGATTGGCGCTGAACCAGTCGGTCGCCGGAGCGAACTTCGATCCGTCCCAGCGCGCGATCCGGCATTTGCCGCCGCCCTGGTGATCGGCCTTGGTCACGGTGGTCGGCGGGATCAGCCCTTCGGCGTCGAAGTTGGTGATGGCGTTGAGGCCGGCGTTGAGCCAGTCGCCGTTGATCGGACCG
>JAIEPP010000668.1 GCA_019748335.1 Xanthobacteraceae bacterium | reverse complement strand
CGGCCGGGCCGATCTGGTGCGGGAATTCGCCTACGACGTCCCGGCGCTGGTGCTGTTCAAGCTGGTAGGGGTACCGGACGCAGACGTGCAGAAGGTGAAGGCCTGGGCGGTCAGCCGTGCGCTGCTGACATGGGGAAACCTGTCGGACCAGGAGCAGTTGCCCCACGCGCACAACATGGTCGAATACTGGAACTATTGCTGCGCGCTGGTCGCCAAGAGCCACGCCGAGGAGCGGGACGATCTGCCGGGCGATCTGGTTCGCCTGCAGAAAGCCGGCGCCGAGATCAGCGACGACGAAATCGCTGGTGTTCTCTACAGCGTCCTGTTTGCCGGCCATGAAACGACGACGACCCTGATCGCGAACGGCGTGCGCGAGCTGCTGCTTCATCGCCAGAACTGGGAAGCGTTGATCGCCGATCCCGCGCTGCTTGCCGGCGCTGTCGACGAAATCCTGCGTTACAGCCCTTCCATCGTGGCGTGGCGGCGCAAGGCCTTGAAGGACACCAGCATCGGTGGGGTGGCGATCCCGCAGGGCGCCGAAATACTGCTGCTGATCGGCTCGGCCAATCGCGACGAGACGGTATTTTCCGAGCCCTCGCGGTTCGACATCACGCGCAAGGATTCGCGCGGCCATCTCGCCTTCGGCTACGGGATTCATTTCTGCGTCGGCCTGCAACTGGCCAAGATGGAACTCGCCATTGCGCTGGAAGAACTGACGCGCCGGATCCCCGATGCGCGGCTCAAGTCCGAACAGGTCTTCAGCTTCGCGCCCAACACCTCGTTTCGCTCCCCGACGGCGCTTCACGTCGAATGGAACGCGCCCCACCAGCCCTAGTCTAGCGAATGCATCTGCGGCCGTGCCGTGCGCCGGCGGCCGAACTGAGGAACGGAATATGCTCAAGGTGCCCGACATCAGATACATCCTTCCCTTTGACAGGGCGTCGGAGGCGGACCGGCCGCGCATGGGCGGCAAATGCGCCAGTCTCGCGCGGATGATCGCGGCCGGCGTGAATGTCCCCGGCGGCTTTGCGGTGACCACGGATGCCTATCTCGCCCATCTCGAATCCGGGCAGCTGCGCGAGGGAATCGAAACCCTGCTCCGGTCGATCGACATTGACGACGTCGACGACAGTCAAAAAAAATCGGCTGAGATCCGCGGCCTGATCATGTCGGCGGCGATGCCGGTCGACGTTGAGGCCGAGATTCGCAGGATGTACCGCCATATTGCTGAGCGGGACGACCTGCCGGTGGCGGTCCGGTCCTCCGCGACCGCTGAGGACATGCCGGACGCCAGCTTCGCCGGGCAGCAGGACACCTATCTGTGGATCGTCGGCGAGGATGACGTCGTCGAGAGGGTCAAGGCGTGCTGGGCGAGCCTGTTCAATGCCCGCGCCATTTCCTACCGCGCCAGCAACGGGCTCGGCCGTCTTGACGTGCAAATGTGCGTCGGCGTCCAGCGGATGATCGACGCCGCGGCGGCTGGCGTCGCCATGACGCTCGATCCCGTTACCGGCGATCGCACCAGGATCGTCATCGACTCAGCCTTCGGGCTCGGCGAGGCCGTTGTTTCCGGGGAAGTCACGCCCGACAATTTCGTCGTCGAAAAGGTCCTGCTCGAGATTCTCAAACGGAAAATCGCGGTCAAGGATCGCGAGTTGGTGGCCGACCGCGCGGCGCGACGAACGGTGGACCGGGTCGTCGAAGTTGCACGCCGTTCGCTGCCGTCGCTCAGCGACGCACAGGTGCTTGCCGTCGCCCGCATCGCCAAGTCGCTGGAGAAGAGCATGGGTTGCCCGCAGGACGTGGAATGGGCAATCGACCGCGACCTGCCCGATGGCGAAGACGTCGTGATCCTGCAGAGCCGGCCGGAGACGGTCTGGAGCCGGAAGAAAGCGGATCGGGGCAAGACCTATGCGATGGGAATCGAGGGCGTGCTCGGAGCTCTGCTCTCGCCGCTCCAGGTCAAACAATAGGTCAAGCAATAAGCAGCCAACAGAGCGGGGAGAGACAAATGACGACTCATGTAAGATTTCCCAGTCCCTACGATCTCAAGGCGCCGCAGGGCGCAGAGGGCTGGGAGCGTCTCTATCCCTATTACCTCGTCTTCCAGGACAATCTGCGGAAAAAGGAAGAAGGCAAATTCTGGTTCTGCGACAGCCAGCACTGGCCGACCCCGTTCAAGCCGTTCGACGCGGTAACGGTGGAATTCGCCGTCAAGTGTCTCGGCCAGTACAACACCCGGCACTATCTGATACCGCCGGCTAACGGCGTCGATTACCGGATTCACAACGGTTATTGCTACATGAGCCCGGTCGCCGTCGCGCCCGAACTGATCGCCGGCCGTGTGCCGCAGTTCATGGAGCGCGCAGGTTACTACTTCCAGAACTGGGACAGGCTGCTGGCCAACTGGGACAAGAAGGTCCGCGCCAACATCGAAGCGCTCGAAGCGCTGCACTTTGAGAAGCTGCCCGACGTGGTGCCGCTCGACTGGGTTACGGAAGGCGTCGGCCTCGACAACACCTATGGCCTGATGGAGACCTATGACCGGTCGATCCAGCTGCTCTACAAGACCTGGCAGTATCATTTCGAATTCCTCAATCTCGGCTACGCCGCCTATCTGGATTTCTTCGGTTTCCTCAAGGGGCAATTCCCCGAGATCCCGGATCAGGCGATCGCCAAGATGGTGCAGGGCGTCGACGTCGATCTGTTCCGCCCCGACGACGAGCTGAAAAAGCTCGCCAAGCTCGCGGTGAAGCTCGATGTCGCAGCCGCGCTGCGGACAGGTTCGGTTGACGCGGCGCTGGCCGCGGTCGCGCAAACCGGCAACGGCAAGCAATGGCTCGAGGCGTGGAAGCAGGCGCAGGACCCCTGGTTCAATTTCACCTCGGGTAACGGCTTCTATTCGACGGACAAATACTGGATCGAGCACCTCGATATCCCGCTCGGCTATGTCAGGGACTACATCGTTCGCGTCGAACGCGGCGAGGACATCGACCGCCCGACGGCAAAGATCGCCGCCGAGCGCGAGCGCATCACGCAGGAATATGCCGAACTGCTCGATCCCGAAGCGCGCGCCGCCTTCGAGGGCAAGCTCGGCCTGGCACGTACCGTGTTCCCCTATGTGGAGAACCACAATTTCTACATCGAGCATTGGTCGATGGGCGTGTTCTGGCGCAAGATGCGCGGGTTGAGCCGGATCCTCCACGAGGCCGGCTTCTGGTCGTCTGCCGACGACATGTTCTATCTGACGCGTCAGGAAGTCCGTGACGCGCTGTTCGACTACGGCAATGCCTGGGCCGTCGGCACCGATCCGATCGGGCCCAGCTACTGGCCGCTCGAGATCGCCAGCCGCAAGAGGATCATGACGGCACTTGCGACGCAGGTGCCGCAGCCGGCGCTCAACGAGCCGCCGGCTGTGATCACCGAACCCTTCACGATCATGCTGTGGGGCATCACGACGGAGAGCGTCGGCCGCTGGCTGAACGGTGCCGCCGACAAATCGTCTCTGACGGGAATGGCGGCGTCGCCCGGCATCGTCGATGGTCCGGCGCGCGTGCTGCGGTCGGCCGACGAACTCGACCAGATCAAGCAGGGCGAAATTCTCGTGACCCCGGTCACGGCGCCGAGCTGGGCGCCGGTGTTCGGCAAGATCAAGGCCACCGTTACCGATATCGGCGGGATGATGTCGCACGCGGCGATCGTCTGCCGCGAATACGGCCTGCCGGCCGTGACCGGAACCGGCAACGCCACCTCGCTGATCAAGACCGGGCAGATGCTGCGGGTCAACGGCTCGACGGGCGAGGTCACGATCCTTTCCTGACGGTATCAACGAAGAGGCGGCCGTTGGCCGCCTCAAGCCACGGAATCCGATCATGCTGACCAAATCCGATACCCAGGGCCGATACGATGCGGTATGGCGCGAGGCCGAGCCCTATATGCGCGCGCGGAAGAACGACGTGCATATCCCGCTATCCTATGCCTTCGCGCAGGCGCTGCTGAAGCTCCATCCCGAAGCGGACGAGGACATCGTTTCGCTCGCGATACTCCTGCACGACATCGGCTGGTGGTCGATCGACATGACCGACATCATCGAGAAGGGATTTGGACCGAACATGATGCAATCCGACGTGCGCTTTCTGCACGAGAAGGAAGGCGTACGGCTGTCGCGCGAGGTGCTCGCCAACACCGGATGGCCGGAGCACGTCATCGCGGCCGTCGGAGAGATCATCGATGGCCACGACACCCGGCCGGAGCCGCGTTCGCTCAACGACCGGCTGGTGCGCGATGCCGACAAGCTTTGGCGCTTTACGGTCACCGGCGTCGCCGTCGCCAGCGACTGGTTCAAGCTCAATCCAAACCAGTATGTCGAACGGCTGGACCGGCAATTCGTCCTGCTCGAAACCGATGACGGGCGGCGGATGGCCACGGAAGAGCTGGAGAAGACCAGGGCCGCCCTGATGCTTCATCTGATCTGAGTAGCGCGGAGGCATTGGAACAGGTCGATGGGCGAACTTGAATTGAGCGGCAAGCGGGTCATCGTCACGGGCGCGGCGGGCGGCCTTGGCCGCGCCTTTGCCGAGGCATTCGCTGCTGCCGGCGCCCGCGTGATGGTTGCGGATATCCACGCGGCCGGCGCGGAAGACACGGCGCGGCTGATCGCGGGGAAGGGCGGCACCGCGCTGGCACAGGTGGTCGACGTAACCGACCTCGGCTCGGTCGAGGCGCTGGCGCGCGTCGTCCATGATCGTCTCGGCGGGGCCGATGTCCTCGTCAACAATGCCGCCATCTATGCCGGCCTGCAGCGCACGAACTTTGCGGCGATCCCCGAGGTGGAGTGGGACCGCGTGATGGCGGTCAATGTGAAAGGCCCCTGGATGATGACCAAGGCCCTCGCGCCGCTGCTTCGCGCGGCGGGCGGCGGGGCCATCATCAACGTTTCCTCCGCGACCGTCATGAGCGGGTCGCCGATGTGGCTGCACTACGTTTCGTCAAAGGGTGCGGTTATCGCCATGACCCGGGCGCTGGCCCGCGAACTCGGTGACGACAACGTCACGGTCAACGCCATCGCGCCGGGCTTCACGCTGACGGATGCCAGCCTCGGGCTGGTGGAAAACGCCACCGAATATGGTGCGGCGCGCGGCGCCTTGAAGCGCGCCGCGGTTGCCGGCGACATTGTCGGCGCCGCACTGTTTCTGGCCTCGCCACATGCCAGCTTCATTACCGGCCAGACGCTCGTCGTTGACGGCGGCCGGCAGTTTCTCTGAACTGGACCGGGATAGCGTCAGCCGCGCGTCACGTGCACGCCGGGCCTTTGGCCCGCGTTCCACTTGCCGCCGATCGCGCGCTCGATTTGCGCCGCGAGCTGCAGCAGGAGGCCGTCATTGGCCTGCTTTGCCTGCGCCTGGATGCCGAGCGGCATCCCGTGCTCTTGCGCGGCCAGCGGCAACGAGATCGCGGGGATGCCGCAGAGATTGGCGAGCGGCGTGAACGCAAAGTTGCGCCAGAGATTGCCGAACCAGTCCTTGACCGACGGATTGTCGCTGATGGTCAGGTATTCCGTGGTGCCGACCTTCGGCGTCGGCAGCGCGGTGATCGGCGTCAGAATGATGTCCCACTGCTCGAAGAAATCGCCGAAGCCGCGCGACGTCGTGTTGAACACCGCCTGCATCCGCGCGCGCTCGGCAAACGTCGTATGCCGTCCGGCTTCCCAGATCCGGATGTTGACCGGCTCGATCAGATCCGCCGGCGGCCGGTCGAGCCCGCGCGCGGCCAGCATGTTGCCGATCACTTGCGCGAAGTTGCTGACGTAGCACATCGTCTGCGCTTCGAAGGCGGTGGGGAAATCGACTTCCGGCAGCGCGTAGTCGACGTGATGGCCGAGGCCTTCGAGGAATTTTCCGACCCGCTCGAGTTCAGCCGCGATCTGCGGCGTTGCGCGATATTCGCCCCATTGGTGCGAGAGCGCGATTCGCAGCCGGCCCGGATCGCGCTTGATCGTCTCCGTGTAAGGTTCGGGCGTGGTCCAGAACGGCATGAACTCGCCGGGCGCGGGACCACGGCAGGCATCGACGAAAGCCGCGGTGTCGCGCACCGAGCGTGACTGGCAGCCCTGGATCGATACCAGCCCGGTCAGGTCGGACATGACAGGCGCCAGCGAGAACACCCCGCGCGAGACCTTCAGCCCGATATTGCCATTGACGCCCGCGGGAATACGGATCGAACCGCCGCCATCGGTCGCATGCGCGATCGGGACCACGCCGGCCGCGACCATCGCGGCGCTGCCGGCCGACGAGCCGCAGGTGGTGTAGTCGGTGTTCCAGGGATTGCGCGTGATGTAGACCGCGGGATTTTCCGCCGAGCTGCAAACCCCGAATTCCGGGGTCGTCGTTCGCCCCATCAGGTTGAGCCCGGCCTGACGAAATTTACCGGTCAGGAACGTATCTGCCGTTGCGCGATTGCCGCGCATGATCAGCGAGCCCATTTCCTGCAAGCGGCCCTTCATCGTCGGGCCGAGATCCTTCATCAGGAAAGGCAGGCCCGCGAACGGACCATCGAGATTGGCGCCGGCCTTGCCGGGATCGGCGATCGCGTCCTCGAACACCTCGACGACGCCGGATAGCGCGGGATTGACCTTGGCGATCCCGGCGGCCGCTTGCTTCGCCAATTCCGCCGCCGTGATCTCGCCGTTGCGGACGCGTGCGGCCAGCGCCGTTCCGTCGTGCCGTGCCCATTCATCCCAGCTCATCGGTAGCGTCATTCAATCGATCCCTTTGTCGCAGCATTTGACCTTAGTTTCGCAAGCGCCAGCGTCAAGGCAATCCAGCCTCGCGCGGGATGCATTGCGCCGCGTCATCAGCGATGACAATGTGCGCTCACAAAAAAGGGAGCCAAAAATGACCGCGGGGCAGGACAGCGCGCGCGAAGCGCAATGGGCGAAATGGCGCAGCGTTGCCGATCTCTACCATGCGTTTTTCACCGGCCTCATTCTCACCGTGGTCTCCAGGCGCGGCACGGCGGACGCCGCCGAGTTCGTATTCCGGGTGTTTCGCCGCCAGCAGCAGGAACGCTTCCTGCCCGGCCTCAAGAAACTCGGTCTCGATCATCTGCCGCCTGCGGTCGCGGCCGCGCGTTATCATTATCTCTCGAACTGGATCGGCGGCGTCCATGTCGAATACATGTACGAGAGCGACCGCAAGGCCTGGATCCGTTATCCGCCGCCGCGCTGGATCTGGCGGGGGACTGCGATCTGCGGCGTGCCCGGCGAAGTCTCGCGCGCGATGCTGCGCGGCTGGCACGCCAATAACGGCGTGGCGCTGGGCAATCTCAATGTCGGTTTCGTCTGCACCAAGCAGAGTGTCGACGGCCAGGACGGGCTCGAAGGCTATTACTGCGAATACGACCATCCGCTCGAACTCGATGCGCGGCTGGTGTTCGCGCGCCATCTCGAAGCGCCCCTGTTCGATCCCGCCACCGCGCCGGCGCTGCCGGTCGACAGCTGGCCGAAGCCGCGGCTGGAAAAGGCCTATCGCAACTATGCGATGGAATATGTGAAGACCGCCGCGCCCGTGCTGGTGCAGGTGTTCGGTCCGGAAGACGCCGCCTATCTGCTGCACCTCACCGGCAGGCTGATCGGCATGCAGTATTTCCACGAGATCGCGCAGAGCTTTGCGATGGGTCAGGGGGCCGCCAGCGGGTCAGCGAAGGAATTCGTCGCCTTCCTGCGCGTGCTGTTCGAATCGCAGGACGACCTCGCCGAGATCAGCGCCTCGGAGGGCGCATTTGAGGTCCGCCAGCAGAGCTGGAAGCTGATGGCCGATATCGGCGATTACCACCCGGCGTGCGCCAGTGTTCTCACAGGCCTGTTCGAGGGCCTGGCGGCAGGCTGTGGCCGCCACATTCCTGTGCACTTGAAGCCGTCGGCGGGTGGAAACGCGCCGTTTGTCTGGTCGATCGGGTAGAAAAACCCGTTCGCCTGCAATCGTGCAGGCCCCCCTTGCGCCCCATGCACAGGGAATCCTGCCCGGTCGTGGTAGGACAACCCCGCGGCGCAGCGATTAGACTGCGCGCGGGAGATGAAATGCCCGATATTGCCGTCGCCGAATTGCCTGTAGACGAGGACGAGCGTCCGCTTCCGCCGCCGCCCCCGCCGGAAAAGAACGCGCTGCTCGATCGTCCGATTCTGCCGACGCTGCTGTGGCTCGCCTGGCCCAACGTGATCGCGCTCAGCGCCAGCACCTGCGTGGTCATCGCCGAGACCTCCTATATCGGCCGGCTCGGCGTCGAGTCGCTTGCGGCGATGGCGCTGGTGTTTCCCTGCGTGATCCTGACCATGACGATGTCGGGCGGGGCTATGGGTGGCGGCGTGGCCTCTGCCATTGCGCGCGCGCTCGGCGCCGGCGATGTCGAACGCGCCTCGACGCTGGCTTCGCATGCGCTGCTGATCGGCCTCTGTTTCGGGCTGACCTTCATGCTGGGCATGCTGATCTTCGGTCCGAAATTGCTGGAACTGCTCGGTGGCCGCGGCAACGTGCTGACGCAGGCGATCGCCTATACGCAGATATTTTTTGGTGGCGCGGTGGCGCCGTGGCTGATGAACACGATGGCCGGCGTGCTGCGCGGCACCGGCAACATGAAATTGCCGTCGCTGATGATGCTGTCATCAGCGGTGTGCCAGATCATTCTCGGCGGCACACTCGGTCTTGGCCTCGGCCCGATCCCGCAATTCGGCATGCGCGGCGTCGCCGCCGGCTCGCTGACCGCCTACCTCATCAGCATCTCCGTGATGTCGTGGTATCTGTTTTCGGGGCGATCGCGCGTCATTCCAAAAATCTTCGGTCTGCGGATTCAAGGGGCGATGTTCTTCGACATCCTCAAGGTCGGCGCCGTCTCGTGCTTCTCGCCGCTCCAGTCGGTGCTGACCATCAGCATCTTCACCCACATGCTGGCGAGCTTCGGCACCGAAATTCTCGCCGGCTACGGCATCGGCGCGCGGCTGGAATTTTTGCTGACGTCGGTATCGTTCGCGGTCGGCATCGCCTCGGTTCCCATGATCGGCATGTCGGTCGGCGCGGGACGCATCGCGCGGGCGCGTCGCGTGGCCTGGACCGCGGGATTCGTCTCGTTTCTCGCGGTCGGCGGAATCGCGACCTTCATCGCTGTATTCCCCGACGTCTGGGTCAACCTGTTCACCCACGACGCCAGCGTACGGGCGGCGAGCCACCAATATCTGTCGACGGCAGCGCCGATGTACGCCTTCATCGGCCTGGCGTCGTCGATGTATTTCTCCTCGCAGGGCGCGGCCAAGGTGATCGGTCCTGTCATGGCGCAGACCGCGCGGCTGCTGTTCATCGGCACCGGCGGCTGGTGGCTGTCGACCCACAACGCCACTGCGCAGGATTTCTTCGTGCTGGCGTCCGCCTCGATGGTCGTGCTCGGCGTGCTGTCCTGCCTCAGCGTGGTGCTGACGCGGTGGGGGCCGAAGCCGGCGCAGGTGCTGGCAGCGCGGCCGGCGTTGTCGTAGCTGTTGTCATTGCGGGCGCCCCAGGTTCTTCTGTATCGCCAGCACGCCCAGATCCATCTGCGCCGAAATAAAGGGCGCGATCTCGTTCGGCAGCACGTCGACGATCCAGATCATCCGGCTGCGCGTGGCGCCGTCGGCGAGCACCTCTACCGATCCGGCGTAATGCTGCACGCGCTCGTTGGCGGCAATCGCATAGGCCAGCCGCTTGCGTGCGTCGTCGCAACCGACCAGCAGTTCGCGCGCGACGTTGCCGCTGGCGAAGGTGACGATGCGGGCGTCACCTTCGAGTTTGGTGTCGGTGACGAAGCCCGGTACCAGCCGCGTATGCAGCGCGCCGAAATCGCGCACCGCGTCCCAGACATCGGCAGGCGTGGCGTCGAGGGGGATGTCTTTGACGATGGAGGTCATGGAGAGTGGGTCCTTTCGGAAGGCGTCATCCTGAGGTGCGAGCGCTTGCGAGCCTCGAAGGATGACAGGAACAGGTCTTTGCTGCCCATCCTTCGAGGCGCGCCAAGAGGCGCGCACCTCAGGATGACGGTGGGTTATGTGGTGAATATTACGTACACACCGCCTCGACATTGTTCCCGTCAGGGTCGATCAAAAACGCCGCATGATAGGTCGGGCTGTAATCCGCGCGCGGTCCGGCGGCGCCATTGTCGCGGCCGCCTGCCTTGAGGCCTTCGGCATGGAATTTTGCGATCGCGGCATGGTCCGGCGCACGGAACGCGACGTGGGCGCCGGTGCCCGCGGCGCCCTTGTGCAGGTGCAGCCAGAGCGCGGGCTCACCCTTCGGGCCGAAACCGGCGCCGGACTCATCGCGCGAGCACAGCACATAGCCGAGGGGGGCGAGGGCGGCGCTGTAGAAGCGCACGCTGGCGTCGAGGTTGCCGACGCGCAATCCGATATGGTCGTACATGGTGGTCTCCAGTGAAGCACGCGAAATGCCGCGCGGCCTGGAGCAACCCTAGTCAGTTGAGGGCAAACCGTTCTTGGAAAATCTTGCGGTCGCCGCGCGAAGCCTGGCGGAACCGGGAAGGCGAGGCGCCGGCGGCGCGGTGGAAGGTGCGCACGAAATTGGAGAGGTCGCCGAAGCCGACGTCATAGGCGATATCGGTGATCGCGCTGTCGTCGTCCGCGAGTCGCCGCGCCGCATGGCGCAGCCGCGAGCGCACCAGATACTGGTGCGGGGTGACGCCAAGCGTATCCGAGAACAGCCGCAGGAAATGGAACGCGCTGAGGCCGGCCTGTTCGGCGGCGTCTTCGAGACCGATCGAAAGGTGCGAATGCGCGTCGATCCAGAGTGCGGTTTCCACCGCGCGGCGGCGGTCGCGGGCGGCGCCAAAGCCGGCCTTGCGCGGCTTGCCCGTGACCACCTCGACAAAACGGCTCGCCAGCAGCTGGCCGATTTCGTCGAGGCCGATATCGCTGCTGCCATCTGCCGCCGATTGCGCGAGTTCGCCGAGCACCACCAGCTCCGACAATGGCGGCGCGCAGCCGACCTGCCAGATCGCGCCGCGGTCGCCGATGGTCTCGACCAGTTCGGGGCTGAGGAAGAACGAGAGGCACTCGTCGCCGCAGACGTGTTCGTGGGTGCAGGTATATTCGTCGCCGGGATGGCCGATCAGCACCGATCCCGCCACCAGCTCATGGGACTTGCCGCGGCAGCGCAGGCCGAAACTGCCCTTGCGCACATAGGAAATCGAGTGACAGCGATGCGCCTCCGCGAACGGCTTGTCGCCGGGCCCGGCGTCGCAGCGGAAGTCGGACACGGAGATGGATTTGCCGTCAAGCAGCGTGGTCGCGGTCATCGCGCGAATCTAGTTATGGACCCGCGGTGGCGCAACCGGCAGCAGCACGTCGAACAGCGTCTTGCTCGACGTCGGGTGGGCGCCCTCGATCGAGAGCAGCCGCCGCTTGGAAATGACGCCGCCGTTCGGCGAGATCTTGTCGGCGTAGTTGCCGGCCTCGAGCACGCGATGGCAGGGCACGATGACCATGAAGGGGTTGCGGGCGATCGCCTGCGCCACCGAATAGACCGCCCCCGATGCGCGCAGAACGCTCGCGACCTCGGCATAGGTGCGGGTCTCGCCGCGCGGGATGGCGCGGGCGACCGCATAGACGCGCTGGTTGAAGGCGGGGATGCCGGTCAGGTCGAGCGCGACCTCGGAAAGGTCGCTGGCCCCGCCACGCAGCAGGGCGGCGATGCCCTCGATCGCAATCTCGACATTCAGCGGTGCGGGCAGTTCACGGGCATCGGGATAGAGCTGGAACAGCCGCCGCCGCGTATCGATCTCGCGGGCCTCGGGGAGCTGCACGCCGATGACGCCCAGAGGGCCCCATGCGATGCCGCACCGGCCAATCCCCGTATCAAATATGGTGTAACCACGCCCCGCCATACGCCACCAACCCCTGGACGCATCATAGCACCGTCATAAACCGACGCATCCGGAATCTTTGATTTCGGTTAAGGGCGGGGCGAGCGGCGGGAACCGCTTGGCGGATGGCGCGGGCTCGGGTAATCATGGGCAACCATTCGCGGGCGTAGTTCAATGGTAGAACGGCAGCTTCCCAAGCTGCATACGAGGGTTCGATTCCCTTCGCCCGCTCCAAATGCCATCCCCTGATTCAGGATGATCGCTGACAGCGGTCTATCTTTCCGCACCAATCGTGCCTATATTCTTCTCGTCGCAAGACGATGGCGCTGAACCTTAGAGTGGACTGCGGGCAGACCCGGGGGCAGTACCCGGCGCCTCCACCCTAGCAGCTTGAGCTTGAAGGTCTCATCCCGGTGAGATCGATTTTGCCGAAAGGCAAGATCCCAAGGCTCTTGAAGACTGGCTGCTAGGGCGGGGGCGAACCAGGATCGATGGTCGCAATGAAGCTCTGAATTGTGCTCGGCATGATACCGCCGTTATCGGGTCAAAAACCTAAATGCAAACGATAACGTTGCATTGAACGAAGTGCGCCTCGCGGCGTAACCTGTTCGGGGTTGGTCCACCTGGCAACAGAACGGCCAT